>JAQGIX010000349.1 GCA_028290925.1 Phenylobacterium sp.
CACCAGCTTGGCGATCTCCGGCACGGCGTATGCGCCGGTCGCCGCCGGATCGCCCGGCCCGTTGGACAGCAAGACCCCGTCCGGCTTGCGCGCCAGGATGTCCTCGGCGCTGGTCGAAGCCGGCACCTCGGTCGCGCGCGCGCCCACCGAGGTCAGGGCCCGCAGGATGTTGCGCTTGACGCCGTAGTCGACGACCACGACCTCGTATTTCGGCGGGCCCGGCCTGGCGTAGCCCTCGCCCCAGGCCCACAGGCCTTCCTCCCAGACGAACGGCTGCAGGCACGACGCGTCCTTGGCGAGGTCTAGGCCCACCAGGCCCGTCCAGGCCTTGGCCTTGGCGACCAGGGCGTCGAGGTCGAACGCGCCGTCCGGGTCGTGGGCGATCACCCCGTGCGGCATGCCGTGCTCGCGGATGGTCCGGGTCAGCGCCCGGGTGTCGACGCCCGACAGGCCGATCACGCCGCGCCGGGTCATCCAGGTCGCCAGGTCCACGTCGGCGCGCCAGTTCGCCGGCTTGGTCGGCAGGTCGCGGAAGATCGCGCCCCGGGCCGCCGTGGTCGCCGAGCCCGAGACCTGCTCCAGGTCCTCGAGGTTGACGCCGACATTGCCCACGTGCGGGAAGGTGAAGGTGATGATCTGCGCCATGTAGGAGGGATCGGTCAGGATCTCCTGGTAGCCGGTCATGGCGGTGTTGAAGCAGACCTCGCCCACCGCCTCGCCCACCGCGCCGACGCCGATCCCCTGCAGCACCGTCCCGTCCGCCAGGGCCAGCACGCCGGTTACGCCGGGCAATAGATCGCGGCTCATGAGGCGGGCTCCTTCAGGTGACGGGCAGGGTCGCAAAAAGGCGGGCCAGGGAGAACCCCCGCCCGCCGAACAAACGGCTGCGTAGCTAGTGAGTCGCACAAGCCCGGTCAATGCGGCGCGCGGCCCATTGAACCACGAACCCACACGAACACACACGGACACGCTCTGCGAGCGCCCCGTCGAGCCTGGGCGACACCTGCGGCGAATAGGCCGCAAACGCCGGGCCGGCGTCCTTGCCGCGCGGACCGTGCTCTGGCCCTATCGAGCCAGGAGGAGGCCCCCATGCTCGCCCTGCGCCCCAACTGCGAATGCTGCGACCGCGATCTGCCGGCCGACAGCGCCGACGCCCGCATCTGTACCTTCGAATGCACCTTCTGCGCCGACTGCGCGGAGACCCGCCTGGGCGGCGCCTGCCCCAACTGCGGTGGGAACTTCTCAGTCCGCCCGATCCGCCCGGCCCACCTGCTCGAGCGCCATCCCGCCTCCACCGAGCGGGTGACCAAGCCTCACAAGGCCTGCGCCGCCTGAGGGTTGACGGCCGCCTCCAGCGCCGCGATCAGCTCCTCGGCCTTGATCGGCTTGCCGATGTGGCCGTCGGCGCCGGCCGCGGCGCTGGCCCTGCGGTCCTGCGGCGAGGTGTTGGCTGAGAGCACCAGGATCGGGGTCGCCGGCCGGGCCGTGCGGCGTTCCTCGTCGCGGATGGCGCGGATCGCGGCGATCCCGTCCATCACCGGCATCCGGAGGTCCATGAGGATCACGTCGAAGGTCGCGGCCCGCCAGGCCTCCACGGCGGCGGCGCCATCGTTCACCGACACCACCTGCACGCCGGCGGCGGCCAGCATCAGCTCGATCACCTTGCGGTTGGTGGGATTGTCGTCGGCGGCCAGCACCCGCAGGCTCCAGCCCGGCGCCTCCACCGAGGCCGGCGAGGACGCCGGCCCGCCCTCGGCCGCCAGGTTCGCCTCGCCATAGTCCAGCAAGCCGCTCACCAGCTGCTGCAACACATCGGCGGAGGCCCGGATGTCGGCCACCAGGGCCGCTTGGTTGGCGTCCAGCGGTGTGGCCTCCAGCGCCTGGGCGAGGCCCAGCACCCCGTTCAGCGGCGTGCGCAGCTCGTGGCTCATGTCGGCCAGGAATTCGGTCTTGGCCCGGTTGGCGGCCTCGGCGTGGGCCAGGGCCTGGGCCAGCGCCTGGGCCTGGCGCTTCATCTCGGTGATGTCGACCCGCAGCCCGATGGTCCCGCCGTCGGAGGTCCGTCGGTCCTCGATCAGCAGCCAGCGGCCGTCGGCCACCTGCTGCTCGTGCCGGGCGCCGTTGGCGGAGGCGAGCTGCTCCATCCGCGCCGCCAGCCAGGCCTCCTCGCGGCCGATGGCGTCGGGGTAGTCGCCGCGCCGCACGCCCTCGCGCAGGGTGTCGATCAGCCGGAGCCCCGGCCGGAACAGGTCGGACGAGCCGTGGTAGATCTCCGCGTAGCGCTGGTTCCACAGGATGTAGCGCCCCTCGGGGTCGAGGAAGACCACGCCCTCCGGTATCGCCTCGATGGCGTCGCGCAGCCGCTCGCGGGCCAGCTGCGCCTCGGCCTCGGCGTCCTGGAGCGCCCCGCGCCCCAGTCGCCGCGCCAGCCCGCGCCAGACCTTCGCCGCCCCGCTGAAGATGCCACCCGTCGTCATCGGCGCGCATCCTTGACGGCAAACCGCCGGGAAAAGGTGAACGCGGCGTACCGGATTACAACTCCAGGTCGGGCGCCGCAGGATTGGGCGCCGACCGCGCACCTCTGACTTCGAACGCGGCGGCCGGCCTGCTATGAGCGGCTCCATGCGCATCACCACGGTCGGCTTGGACGCCGACGACACCCTCTGGCACAACGAATCGATCTTCCGCCTGACGCAGGACCGGTTCCGCGCCCTGATGGCCGAGGTCGCCGCCGCCGACGCCCTGGACGCCAGGCTCGCCGAGGTCGAGCGGCGCAACCTCGCCCTCTATGGCTACGGGGTGAAGGGCTTCACCCTGTCGATGATCGAGACGGCCATGGAGATCACCGAGGCCAAGGCCCCGGCGCGGATCATCGCCGACATCCTGGCCGCCGGCCGCGAGATGCTGACCCATCCGGTCGAGCCCCTGCCGGGCGTCCGGCCCGCGCTGGCCGACCTCGCAAAGGACTACCGCCTGGTGCTGATCACCAAGGGCGACCTCCTGCACCAGGAGCAGAAGCTGGCCGCCTCGGGCCTCGGCGAGCTGTTCGCCGCCGTGGAGATCGTCAGCGAGAAGGACGCCTCCACCTACAGCCGCGTCTTCGCCCGCTACGGCACGGGCGCGGGTGAGGCCGCCATGTGCGGCAACTCCCTGCGCTCCGACGTCCTGCCGGCCCTGGAGGCCGGAGCCTACGCCGCCCACGTCCCCTATCCGCTGACCTGGGCCCACGAGCTGGCCGAGGCGCCGGTGGGCCACCCCAGGTTCGCCGAGCTGCCGTCGATTTCGGCGCTGCCGGAGTGGGTGAGGGGGCTTAGCTAACCGACGCGTTCCCCTGACGGCCGAAAACTGAGGGGAATGTCACAACCACCTCCGCTCCCTCGTCCTCGTCTCTGAAACCACCCGGAGGCGGCAAGTATGGTTCGTGTCCTCGCCTGGCTCCAGGCCGCGTTGCTGAGCGCCAACGGCCTGGCCATGCTGTTCGCCGGCGCCTGGTGGTACGGCGTGGTCCCGGGCGTCACGGCGACCGGACCCTACAATCCGCACTTCGTCCGCGACATCGGCGCGGCCTATCTGGTGGCGGGGGTGAGCCACGCGGCCTTTGCGCTCAGGCCCCGCCACGCCTGGCCGGCGCTTGCCGCCGCGGCCGCCTTCCTCACCCTGCACGCCGCCATCCACGTCTTCGACGCGGTCTGCGGGACCCGCCCGCTGCAGGACGCCGCCCGCGACGTCGCCGGCATCTACCTCCCCACCCTCATCGCGCTCGGCCTCGCGCTGACGCAGGCCCGGCCCAGCCACAAGGAGATGCGCCATGCTCAAAGCCATGCTTAGCCGTTGGATCGACGGCTTCGAGAAGACCTGGGGCTATGACGCCGGCTACATGCGCTATGTGCTGGGCGCCGCCCCGGCGAGCCTCCTGAAGTTCTCCTTCGTGGCCGGCGTCGTCGACCGCAAGGCTGCCCCGGCCGGCGCCCTGGCCGCCGCCGGCCTCGCCGGGACGCTGGCCGAGGATTGCGGCCCCTGCACCCAGATCTCGGTCGACATGGCCGCCGCAGGCGGCGTGGAGCCCGAGGTGCTGCGCGCCATCCTGGCCGGCGACGAGGCCGCCATGGGCGAGGACGCAGCGCTCGCCTGGCGCTTCGCCCGCGCCAGCCTGGCCCGCGACATGGCCGCCGCCGATCCTTTGCGCGACGAAATCGTCCGCCGCTGGGGCCCCAAGGGGCTCACCGCCATCGCCCTGCAGCTCACCGGGGCGCGGATGTATCCGACACTGAAATACGCCCTGGGCTACGGCAAGGCCTGCTCAAAGGTCGTGGTGGCCGGCGTCGCGACCCCGGTCGCCCGCGTGGCGATGGCGGCCTAAGCTCGTGCGGATGGACGCCGTCCGCATCGCCGAGTTCGAGGGTGAGCGCCCGCGCCTCAAGCGGCTGGCCTATCGCATGCTGGGCTCCGTCGCCGAGGCCGACGATGTGGTCCAGGAGACCTGGCTGCGCTGGACCCGTGCGCCGGACGACGTCGCTGATCCCGCGGCCTGGCTGGTGCGCGCCGCCACGCGCCTGGCCATCGACCATCTGCGGGTCGCGAAGGCCGAGCGGGCGGCCTATCGGGGGCCGTGGCTGCCCGAACCGCTGGTCGAGCCGCTAGACGCCCTGGGCGGCGGCGATCCGGTGGAGCGGGCGGAGGATGTCTCCGTGGCCTTCCTCCTGGCGCTGGAGCGGCTCTCGCCCCTGGAGCGGGCGGTGTTCCTGCTGCACGACGTGTTCGACGAGGACTACGCCGCCGTCGCCGAGACTCTCGGCCGGACCGAAGCCGCCGTGCGCCAGCTGGCCACCCGGGCGCGTGAGCACGTCCAGACCGCCCGTCCGCGCTTCTCGATCAGCGCCGAGAAGGCCGTCGAGCTCGCCCAGGCCTTCCTGGCCGCCTCCGCCCGGAACGACGTCTCCGCACTCTCGGCGCTGCTGGCCGAGGACGCGGTCTTGGTCTCCGACGGCGGCGGCAAGCGCAAGGCCGCCCTGCGGGTGATGGTCGGCCGCGACGACGTCCTGCGCCTGCTCGAGGGGCTGCGCTGGCGGGGCGGCGGTCTGGGAACGATCGAGTGGATGTCGCTGGTCTGGATCAACGGCGCGCCCGGCCTCGTGCTGCAGTTCTCGGACGGACCGGCGACGCTCGCCGTCGAGCCCGATGCCGATGGCCGCATCTCGGCGATCTACCTGGTGCGCAACCCCGACAAGCTCGGCCACCTGCTAGGCGCCTGAAGCCGGCTTGCGTCGCCCGCCGGGGCGCCGCAGAACCCAGGCCTGCCCCGCGGAGCCCCGTTTGACCCGGATCGTCTACTGCATCTACTCGGCCGGGGGGCTGCAGGGCGGGCACAAGATGATCCTGCGCCATGTCGAGACCCTGCGGGACCTCGGCTTCGACGCCGTCGCCTACACCGGCGAGAAGAACACCCTGCCCAGCTGGTTCGAGCATCGCGCCCCGGTGATCCGCGGCAGCGCCATCCGCGCGGCCAGCGACATCGTGGTGGCGCCGGACGACGCCTTCAGCGCCCTGCGCGAGCTCGCCGCCCTGAAGCTGCAGCCGCTGGTCTTCGTGCAGAACCACTACAACTTCGTCCGTTTCTCGCTGGAGATCATGGAGCTGTTCCCGGCGGAGCGCGCCCCGTCCTTCCTCGCCATCGGGCCGAGCGTCGCCGCCACGCTGCGGCGGCTCTATCCGCAGGCGGCGATCGAGACGATCCGCAGCTTCGCCGACGAGCGGCTCTTCCGGCCGGCCGATGCGGCGCCGCGGGGCGTCGCGCTCGTGCCCCGCAAGCGGCCGCGCGAGGCCGAGGCGATCCGCCACCTGTTCGGCAAGCTGCATCCCCGACACGCCGACCTGCCGTGGCGCACCTTGGAGACGGTCAGCGAAACCGAGATGGCCGAGGCGCTGCGCGCTTCGAGCCTGTTCCTCAGCCTCAGCCTGCACGAGGGCCTGGGCATGACCCCGCTGGAGGCCATGGCGTCAGGCTGCCTCTGCGCGGGCTTCACCGGGATCGGCGGCCGCGACTACGCCACGCCGGACAACGGCTTCTGGGTCGATGAGGACGATTTCGAGGCCGCGACCGAGGCGCTGACCCGCGCCGCCGACCTGGCGGCCAGCGGCGGCCCGGAGCTCCAGCGCCGCCTCGAAGCGGGCTACGAGACCGCCCGCGCCTGGTCCTACGCCGCCTTCCGCCGCGAGCTGGAAGAGGTCTGGATGCGCCTGGCCCCGCAGGCGCGGTGCGGCGACGGACCGCTGGGGCCGCCATGACCCGCATCGTCTACGGCATCTATTCCGGGGGCGGCCTGCAGGGCGGCCACAAGATGATCCTGCGCCACGTCGAGACCCTGCGCGACCTCGGCTTCGACGCGGTGGCCTACACCGGCGTGGGCAACAAACTGCCCACCTGGTTCGCCCACCGCCTGCCGGTCCTGATCGACCAGCAGATGAGGCCCGAGCACCACCTCCTGGTGCTGCCGGACGATGCGGTGAACACCCTGCGCCAGCTGTCGGGCCTGTCCTACCGCAGCGTGGTCTTCGTCCAGAACCACTACAACTTCGCCGCCCAGTCGATCGAGGTGGTCGATCTCTTCACGCCCACCCCCACCTTCATCGGCGTCGGCCGGACCATCGAGGCCTTCCTGCGCCGCGCCTATCCGCAGGCCCGGGTGGAGACCGTGCCCTGCTTCGCCGACGAGCGGACCTTCGGGCCGGGCGCGGCGCGGACCGACGCCGTCGCCCTGGTCCCGCGCAAGCGGCCGGTCGAGGCGATGGTCATCCCCAAGCTGCTGCGCGCCTGGCATCCGCGGCACGTCGATCTGCCCTGGCGGCGGCTGGAGAACGTCAGCGAGACTGATGTCGCCGCCGCCTTCGGCTCATCCACCCTGTTCCTCAGCCTCAGCCGCCTGGAGGGCGTCGGCATGACCCCGCTGGAGGCCATGGCGTCGGGCTGCGTCTGCGCCGGCTTCACCGGGATCGGCGGACGCGAGTACGCCACGGCGGAGAACGGTTTCTGGGTCGAGGAGAACGACTGCGAGGCCGCCGCCGAGGCCCTGGCGCGCGCCGCCGACCTGGTGGCCGCCGGCGGACCCGCCCTCAAGCGCCATCTGGAGGCCGGCCACGAGACCGCGCGAGCCTGGTCCTACGCGGCCTTCCGCGCCCGGCTGGAAGAGGTCTGGATGCGCCTGGCCCCCGAGGCGCGGCTCAAGGATGGCCCGCTGGACTAGCAAGGGGTGTCATCCCGGTTTTGGCGCAGCCAAAGACCGGGACCCATAAACCTCGAAATCGCTGAATTGAGCGCTGCGCCGCCACGGTCCCGGACAGCCGGCTTCGCCGTCTTCCGGGATGACACCTTGGGCGGAGCCCGGGGCCTAAGCGACCCGGCGGCCCGGTCCGTCGGCGAAGGCCCGGCGCACGTAGCCCGCGCCGCGGCGCGCGGCGGCCAGCAGCGCGGTCGCCATGACGATGGCGAAGATGCCGAACCAGAACAGGTCGCGCGACCAGGTTTGCTGCGCCTCGTGATGCACGGCGTCGTCTCCCGAACGGCCGCCCATCAGGGCGGTTACGCCGAAATAGTCGAGGCAGCCCAAGGCCGCCCAGGTGAGCGCCAGGGCGCCCGCAACGCGAATCCACATGATCATGCGCCTACCCCCTACACTGGCGCCTCACGGCCATAAACATCGTATTTCAGCTTGGTTACGTCAAATCACGACCTGACCGCCACTTTGATGGCCAATTGACGATCCAACCGAATCGTGCGGAACATAAGAGGAACACTAACAAAACGCCCACAGGGGACGTTCATATGCGTCCACACGTCCGAGCGAGACGCTCACCGAGGGGTGATAACAATTCTTCTCTGCGCCGCTCTCGGGGCGGAAGCGTTCCGGAGCGGGTATTCTGTTATGGCAGTTCGATTTGACGATCGATTCATTGACGAGATCAAATCGCGATTGCGACCGTCCGACGTTATCGGGCGTACGGTCAAGCTACGGAAGCAGGGCCGCGAGTACGTCGGCCTGTCGCCCTTCACCAAGGAGAAGACGCCCTCCTTCTACGTCAACGACGACAAGGGCCAGTTCTTTGACTTCTCCTCGGGCAAGACCGGCGACATAATAACCTTCTTGCAGGAGACCGAGCGGCTTTCGTTCATGGAGGCTGTGGAGCGCTTGGCCGCGGAAGCTGGTGTTCCCCTACCAGCGCCTGATCTGCGCACGGCCGAGCAAGACACCAAGCGCAAAGGTCTGCTCGATTGGCTGGACCTTGCCGGGAAATGGTTCGAAGCGGAGTTGCGCCGGCCTAGCGGAACCGAGGCCAGGGCATATCTGGAGCGTCGAGGCCTGTCGGAAGTCGAGTGGGGAAGATTTCGGATTGGGTTTGCGCCGACCGGCCGGACGGCCCTCAAGGACTACTTGGTGGCCAAGGGGGCTAAGCCGGTCGAGCTGGTCGAGGCCGGCTTGCTGATAGCTCCCGAGGAGGGCAGTGCCCCCTACGATCGGTTCCGTCGGCGTATCATCTTCCCGATTACCGATGTGCGTGGCCGCGTGGTTTCCTTCGGCGGTCGCTCGTTGGACCCAGGTGCTCGTGCAAAGTACCTCAACGGGCCTGAGACACCCGTTTTCCACAAGGGCCATCAACTCTATGGCCTCTTCGACGCGCGTAAGATCCTGAGTGCGGCGGCGCCCGCCGATTCACCGCCGCCACTCGTGGTGGTCGAAGGCTATATGGACGTCATTGCCTGCCAACGGGCCGGCGTTCCCGCAGTGGCTCCCATGGGAACCGCCCTGGGAGAGGACCAGATGGAACTGCTCTGGCGGTTTCATCCCGAGCCCACATTGTCATTTGATGGCGATGCGGCGGGTAAACGCGCAGCCGATCGAGTTATTGACCGCGCGCTGCCAATGCTGAAGGCGGGGCGGAGCTTTAGATTCGCCTTTGTGAAAGGCGGGAAAGACCCCGACGACGTGCTACGCGAACAGGGCCCGACGGCCCTGAGAGCGCAACTCGCTGATGCAACGCCGTTCGTCGCGCGACTCTTTGATCGGGAGGCGGATGCCGGACCGCTCGACACTCCGGAGCGACGAGCCGGCCTCAAGGCTAGGCTACGTCAGTTCGCGGCCGCCATTCCCGACAAGGACCTAGCGGAACAGTATCGCTCTGATCTCTTTGAGAGATTCTATTCGAAGTTCCACCGCCGCAAGTTTTCCCGAGAAGCCGGTCGACTAGATTTCGTCGACGGCTTTAGGGGGCTCCTCGATAAGACGTTGGGCACGACGCTGAAGAGTCGAATCAGACAATTCAATGCGGCAGTGGCGGTCGCTGCAGTCGATCACCCTGATTGGATACGGAAATATGACGAGCAATTGGCGCTCCGTGGATTCGGAGACAAGGGTCTCGCACCGCTAGTGCAACCGCTGCTCGACGCAATCCAAGAGGACCATTTTAATCGCGATCTCGTGCTGCTGAATATCAAGAGCGATAGCGCTTCGACGGCTCTTCAAAAGGCGAGAGCAACTGCCGCCGAGAGCGGGGTGTATCCGTT
Source organism: Phenylobacterium sp. (assembly GCA_028290925.1). GTDB lineage: Bacteria > Pseudomonadota > Alphaproteobacteria > Caulobacterales > Caulobacteraceae > Phenylobacterium. The sequence continues at coordinate 9,557 of JAQGIX010000349.1, forward strand.
CTTGAATGACCATGCCAATCCGCAGCAAGCGAGAGAGACTTGGGAGCATTGCTTCGAGGTCATGCTGGCATTTTCAGCTATCGAGGATGAGCGGCAGGAGAGAAAGCAAGCGCTGGAGCTGCGAGAGCCCGTTCTCGATAGCAAAATACTCTTTGAACGCGGTCAGTGGATTCGCGTTGAGCAGGTGACCTTGGCGTCAATGATCAACAGTGGCGAGTTGTGGGGCGCCTCGACAACAGAGCAGTCGCGATCGTTCGGATAGCGCGACACCCTGCGCCGCCTCCTCAATTCCGACTGGTCGGCCGAGAGTCCCGAGGAACCGGTGCTGCCGCACTAGGCGGGATGCGACAAAATGACCTGAGCATTTCAAATGCTTGGGTATCGCGTCGACGTCGAACAAAAAGCCGCCCACGTCACGGACTTGACACGGACGGGCGCCCACGCCATCTGCACACTGCGGATTTAGCGCGCTGTTGATAGACATCCCTGGGCCGTCGCGCATTGCGGACGCGCCCCTCTTCTAGAGCCAGATGTCTCCCTCGATGCGCGGAAGTCCCAGTGGTCGCGGCCGCTCGGCGTTCCCTAGGTGGAATGGCGGCGCCGGTTGACGCCGTTCGCCGGCGTCCCGGGGCTGAATGAGCAGGGCGCGGCGCACTGATACGCGATCAGAACGGGAACAGTTTGGGGGCGGGGCGGGTCGTAACGTCGCGGCCCCTCATCTGTTGCACGCCCGCCACCATCTTCGGCCCGTCCCTTGCTTGGGGCGCGGACCGACCTCGGAGAACTCGATGACCACCACAACGGCCGAAGCGGAAACGCCAGAGACCCAGGGCGGAGACGGCCCGCTGCTCGACCTGACGGATGCGGCGGTCAAGAAGTTCATCAAGCAGGC
>JAQGIX010000351.1 GCA_028290925.1 Phenylobacterium sp.
TCTTGCCCCAGCCCTTGGGGATCACCCAGCGCCGGGTCTCCTTGGAGGTGATCAGCAACACTTCGACGCCGGTCTCGGCGCGCCGCCAGGGCAGGGCGGCGAACTGCCGCCGCGGACCGCGGTGCGACTTGGCCATGGCTAGCCGTACCCGTTGAGCATGCGACCCCCCCGGCCGAATCTTGACAGTTCTGTGACAGCGAGGGGTAGGGCGGGGGCGCCCGGCTGTAAACTGCAATCGAAAGGCGCTGCTAGGGCGCGAAGGCGGCGATCAGCGCCTGGAGCTCCGGCTCGTCCACCAGCCCGGCGGCGACCTCGGGGGCGACCCACATCTTCTCGCGCTCCTGCTTCTCGGGCCAGGACTTGCGTTCGCGCGTCGCCTCCAGCGCATAGACCGTGACGGTGACCTGCTGGACGTGGCCGTTCTTGAGCAGCTTCGCGTAGCCATAGTCGCCCAGCGGCAGCTCGGCGACCACGCCCTTGACGCCGGTCTCCTCGAACGCCTCGCGCTGGGCGGAGGTGCGCGGCGCCTCATCCGTCTTGGGCCAGCCCTTGGGGATGACCCAGCGGCGGGTCTCGCGCGAGGTGATCAGCAGGACCTCGACCCGGCCCCGGCCGTCACGCCGCCAGGGCAGGGCGGCGTATTGCGCGCGCGGCGTCTCGGCGGCATGCAGGTCGATCTTGAGGGCCGTGCTCTTCAACGCTCGTGGGCCTTCGACTCAAAGGACATGCGGCGATTAGAGGGACCGGGTCGGGTCGGACACAAGGCGCGATTGCGCGCAGGGTCGCCGCCGGGGTCAGGAATGTGTGAGGAGCCGGTGGATGGAATGGGTGGGCCGGGGCGTTGGATGCAACAGGGGAGCTACAGCGCAGCTTGGGTAAGCAATTGCCCAGGGCGCGGCTTCGTACGAGCCTTGCGGGGGAGCTCATGCGAATGGCCAGAGTGGTCGCGATCGGCGAATGCATGGTGGAGCTGAGCCTGACCGGCGACGGCGAGGCCCGCGTCGGCTATGCCGGGGACACCTTCAACGCGGCGGTCTATCTGCGCCGGCTCGGCGTCCAGACCAGCTATGCGACGGCCATCGGGCGCGGCGATCCGTTCAGCACCGGCATCCTGCGGCGCATGGCGCAGGAGGGGCTCGACGCCTCGCTGGTGGCGCTGGCCGAGGGCCGGCTGCCGGGGCTCTACGCCATCGAGCGCGACGCGGCCGGCGAGCGCCGTTTCCACTACTGGCGATCCGAGGCGCCGTTTCGGGAGTTCTTCCGGCTGGCCAATGCGCCCGTGCTGCGTGCGGCGATGCGCGGCGCCGGCCTGATTTACCTCTCGGGGATCACGCTCGCGGTGTTGGGCGAGGCGGGGCGCGCGAAGCTCCTGGCGCTGCTCGAAGAAGCGGCGCACGCCGGCGCGGCCATCGCCCTCGACCTCAACTACCGGGCCCAGCTGTGGCCCTCGCCGGCCGCGGCGCGGGCGGCGGCGGACCAGGTCGCGCCGCTCTGCCGCTACCTGTCTTTCAGCGAGGACGACGCCGCCGCGCTCGGCGGCTGGCGGCCGCCGGCCGCCGCGGAGGTGATCGAGCGCCGGACCGACCGCACGGTGCGGGTGCGCTCCGAAGAGGGCGACCTGGAGTTCCGGCCGGGCAAGGCCGCTATCCCGGTGGTCGACACCACCGGCGCGGGCGACGCCTTCAACGCGGGCTATCTGGCGCTGCGGCTGCGCGGTCGGCCGGTGGCCCAGGCGGTGACGGCGGGCCGCGCGCTGGCCGAAGCGGTGATCGGTCGGCCGGGCGCGATCATCCCGGCCTCGGCCATGCCGTCGCTGGAGCTGTTGGGTTAGGGGGACCGGCTCGGCTGCTGGAGAGAGGGACTCGTGATGTCGCCGAGCCGGTCCGTTCGGTGGTCGGATGGGGGCTTCCGGCCCGTCGAACGGGATGACAACCGGCCGCCGTTGTGTCGAGTTCCCGACGGTGGCGAATGAGCGGCCTCGTCGCCCCGCGGGCGGGTGCCGAGAGTTACAACGCGAGCCTTCCGCCCGACGCGATCCAGCTGTCGACCACGCCATCGAGCACGGTGAGCGGGACGGCGCCGGTCTCGACCAGCAGGTCGTCGAACCTGCGCAGGTCGTAGCGCGTCCCGAGCGCGGCCTTGGCCTTGTCGCGCAGGCGGTTGATCTCGCTGTGGCCCACCTTGTAGCCGCACGCCTGGCCGGGCGTGCCGCAGTAGCGGTCGATCTCGCTGGTCATGGCGTTCTGAGTGCGGCCGGTGGAGTCCATGGCCCACTTGACCGCCTGCTCGCGGGTCCAGCGCTTGGCGTGCAGGCCGGTGTCGACCACCAGGCGGGTGGCGCGGAATTTCTGGGCCTGAAGGTAGCCGAGGCGCCCGGCCCAGTCCTCGTCGTACATGCCGATCTCGTCGCCGAGCTGTTCGGCGTAGAGCGCCCAGCCCTCGACGTAGGCGTTGAAGCCGGAGATCAACAGGCGGATCAGCGGCGTCTTGCCGGATTCCGTGAGGTAGGCGCCCTGCCAG
>JAQGIX010000355.1 GCA_028290925.1 Phenylobacterium sp.
GCGGCGCGTGATCTTGTTCATGGACATCCCCCCGAGACTCGCAGCTTGGCCTTCAATGGCCCCGCGGCGCAATGGATTCGGAGGGGATGTCCGGTCCGGCTAGCTCTTCGACGCGTGCTCGGGCTTACCCTTGCGCTTGGTCGAGGCCATCTTCTCCAGTTCCTTCTCGCTCATCGAGGAGGCCATGCTCTTCGAAGCGCCCCGGAGCTTGGACTTGGGCGTGTCGCCGCGTTTGGCGGACAACGCCGCGCCGGCGGCCTTCTGCTGGGCGGCGGACTTGGCGGGCATCGGGCGATCTCCATGCATTCAGACCGCCTGCCCAACTCAGCAGCCCGCTGCGGAGTTCACATGACCTGGCGTTGTCAGGGCGCTTCGTCGGTGATGGGATAGGCGCCAGCCAGGGGAGGGCGAGATGACAACCCGCAAAGAGGGCGTCGCACGACGCGGCCTGCTGACGGCGGCCGGCGCGAGCGGGCTGCTGGCGGCGGCGCCTCGCGCCTCGGCCAAGCCCGGTGGAAGCGCGGGGGCGCCTCGGCTCTTCACTCCGCCCGAGGCCGTTGTCGAAACCCGCTCCGGCAAGGTTCGCGGCGCGGTGCGCGACGGGGTCTTCATCTGGAAGGGCATGCCCTATGGCCGCGAGACCGGCGGCGCGGCGCGGTTCTTGCCCCCGCAGCCGATGGCTGGCTGGAGCGGCGTGCGGCCGACGCTCTCCTACGGCCCGGCCTGTCCGCAGGTGGCGCGGGCCGGATGGCGCAGCGACGAGAACGCCTTCATCTACGACTGGGATGACGGCTATCCGGGCGAGGATTGCCTGCGGCTGAACGTCTGGTCGCCCGGCGTGACGGGGCCGGCCCGGCCGGTGATGGTCTGGCTCCACGGCGGCGGCTACGAGGCGGGCTCGGCGCAGGAGCTGCCCGCCTACGACGGCGAGCGGCTGGCCGGGCGCGGCGGCGTGGTGGTGGTCTCGGTGAACCACCGGCTGGGACCGTTCGGCTTCCTCGATCTCTCGGGCTTCGGCGACGCGCGCTACGCGACGTCCGGCAACGCCGGCATGCTGGACCTGGTCGCAGCCCTGCAGTGGGTGCGCGGCAATATCGCCGCGTTCGGCGGCGATCCCGGCAACGTCACCATCTTCGGCCAATCGGGGGGCGGGGCGAAGGTCTCCAACCTGATGGGCATGCCGCTCGCCAAGGGCCTGTTCCACAAGGCCATCGTCGAGAGCGGGTCGCTGCTGAAGATCGCCGAGCCGGCGCAATCGCATCGGCTGGCCGCGGCGGTGCTGAAGCGCCTGGACCTGGCGCCCGGTGATCTCGGCAAGCTGAAGGACGTGCCGGCCGAGGCGCTGGCGCGGGCCGGCGAGGCCGCCAAGCAGGACATGCCGAAGGATCCGCCCGGCGGGATCAACCTGATCTGGCAGCCGGTGGTGGACAGCGCCGCGATCCCGGTCCAACCGTGGGGCTCAGGCGCGCCCGCGATTTCCGCCGAGGTGCCACTGCTGGTGGGCACGAACCTCAACGAGTATTCGCCGAGCCTCGGCAATCCCGGCTACGAGGACATGGACGAGACGCGGGCCAAGGGAATCGCCGCCGTGGCGGCCGGCGCCAGCGCCCGGACCTGGGCCGCCTATCGCGCGGCCCATCCCAGGGCCAAGCCGGTCGAGGTGCTCTCGATCCTGGTCTCCAGCCAGTTCCGCGCCCCGGCCGTGGTTCAAGCGCAGCAGAAGGCGGCGGCGGGCGGGGCCCGCGCCTGGCTCTACCGCTTCGACTACAATCCCGTCACCGTGCTGGACGGCCGGGTGCGGGCCTTCCACTGCGCCGAGATGGCCTACGCGTTCGACAACGTGGACCGCTGCCTGAACTCGACCGGCGGCACGGCCGAGGCGCACGCCCTGGCGGCCAAGATGTCGGGCGCCTGGCTCGCCTTCGCGCACAGGGGCGACCCGAACCATCCGGGCCTGCCGCATTGGCCGGCGGTCGGCGCGGGCGCGACGCCCAACATGCTGTTCGACAAGGCCTGCCGAGTCGTCGAAGACCCGGACAAGTCCGAGCGGGCGACGCTCGGGACCGCCTGAGGAGAGTCGCATGCAGACCCGCGCCGCAGTCGCCTTCGAGGCCAGGAAGCCGCTGGAGATCGTCGAGGTCGACCTGGAGGGCCCCGCGGCCTTCGAGGTGCTGGTGGAGATCAAGGCGACGGGGATCTGCCACACCGACGCCTACACCCTCGACGGCCTGGATTCCGAAGGCCTGTTCCCCTCGATCCTTGGACACGAGGGCGCGGGCGTCGTGCTGGAGGTCGGCGCCGGCGTGACCAGCGTACAGCCGGGCGACCACGTGATCCCGCTCTACACGCCGGAATGCCGGCAGTGCAAAAGCTGCCTCAGCCGCAAGACCAACCTCTGCACGGCGATCCGTGCGACCCAGGGCCAGGGGCTGATGCCGGACGGCACGAGCCGGTTCTCCTACAAGGGCGCCCCGATCTTCCACTACATGGGCTGCTCGACCTTCTCGAACCACACGGTGCTGCCGGAGATCGCGGTGGCGAAGATCCGCACCGACGCCCCCTTCGACAAGGCCTGCTACATCGGCTGCGGGGTGACCACCGGCGTGGGCGCGGTGGTCAATACGGCGGGCGTCGAGCCGGGATCGAACGTCATCGTCTTCGGCCTCGGCGGCATCGGACTCAACGTGGTGCAGGCCGCCAGGATGGTCGGCGCGGCGATGATCGTCGGGGTCGACATCAACCCGGCCCGAGAGGCCTGGGGCCGCCGGTTCGGGATGACCCATTTCGTCAATCCGAAAGACGTAGCGGGGGACCTCGTCCAGCACCTCGTCCAGCTTACCGACGGCGGGGCCGACTACACCTTCGACTGCACCGGCAATGTCGAGGTCATGCGCCAGGCCCTGGAGGCCTGCCACCGCGGCTGGGGGGAGAGCGTGATCATCGGGGTGGCCGAAGCCGGCAAGGAGATCGCCACCCGGCCCTTCCAGCTGGTCACCGGCCGGGTCTGGCGCGGCACGGCGTTCGGCGGCGCGAGGGGCCGCACCGACGTGCCGACGATCGTCGACTGGTACATGGACGGCAAGATCCAGATCGATCCGATGATCACCCATACGATGCCGCTGGAGCGGATCAACGAGGCCTTCGACCTGATGCGCTCCGGCGAGAGCATCAGGAGCGTGGTGATCTATTAGCCGAGCGCGGTGACCACCCGGCGGCCGGCGTCGTCGCGCGTGCAGGCCATCTCGGCGCCCAGCGGCTCGTGGGCGATCATCTGCTCGACAAGGGCGGCGTCCTCCACGGCGGCCACGAACCGATCGCCGGCGGCGGTGCGGCCGACCACCACGCCCTGCGGCGCCTCGCGGCCGTAGTCGATGGTGTAGGTCTCGACCGTGCCGGAGTTCGCGTCCTCCGGGGCCGGCGGCGGGGTGGGCCAGCCCTCGATCTGCGCCTGCAGGGCTTGGCTGTCGAAGCCCGTCCAGTTCGCCGGCCGGGCTGAATAGACGCCCACCGAATACTTCGACAGAAAGCCGCCGTTGGCCCCCACGAAGCCGTAGGCCCCCGGCGCCTCGCGCAACGCGCGGACCATGCTGGCGATGGCGTGCATGGAATAGTTGTTCCCCGCCCCGCCGAAGAACGGCAGGCCGCCGGTGACGGTGAGCGGCCGGGGGTCGGAGGCCGCGATCCCGAGCTCGTCCCGCACGTTGAACACGGCCACGGGGAAGCAGGAATAGAGGTCGAAGAGGGCGACGTCGCCGGCTCCGATCGCGGCCAGCTCCAGAGCGCGGCGGCCGGCGAGGCCCGCGGCGGGGTAAGCCGAGAGGTCCTGGCGTTCGAGAGGCATCCGTTCCGCGACGTCCGCCCCGCCGTGCAGATAGATCCAGCGGTCCTGCGGCACGCCCAGCTCGCGGGCCTTCGCCACCGAGGCGATGATCACCGCCGCCCCTTGGTTCGCCTGGTCGCGCGCCACCATCCGGCGCGGGAAGGGATCGGCGACGAGACGGTTGCGCGGCGTGACCGTCGCCAGCTCCTCGGCCGAGAACACCTCCTGTGACATGGCGTGCGGATTGAGGCGCGCGACCTGCGTGAAGGGCGCGAAGAGGCGGCCCATCTCCAGGGCGTATTCCGCCCGGCCCAGGCCGCGCCGCGCGCGCCGGGCGTTCTCGTAGAGCGCGTAGATCTGGATCGGCGTGCGAGCGCCGTGCGCGGCCAGCTCCGGCTCCGAAAGCCTCGGTCCGAAGCCACGGTCCTCCAGCTCCCCGCCGACCGCCTCGGCCCAGTCGCGGGTCTCGCCGCGGCTCGCCAGGTGGCGGACGGTGGAGATCGCCTCCGACCCGCAGATCAGCGCCATGCCCATCTCGCCGCGACCGATCGCCTGGGCCAGTTCGTTGATCAGGTGCTGCGGGCCCTGGCCGCCCACCGGCTCCAGGATGGCGCGCGCCGGGTCGGCGCCGATCCGCCGGGCCACCGAGCGCGGGAAGTTGTCGGAGCGGCCGAACGGCGGGACGGCGCGAGGTCCGGAATTCTCGAACTGGCGGATCGCGGCGATCACCTCGATCTCGGGCGCCGGGGACCGGGTGGCCCCGGCGTCCAGCAGCGCAGCCGCAGCGGCGCGGGCGGCGAGCTCCACCGGCGACAGGGCCGCATAGTCCGCCGCGTCGATCCGCTCCGAGGCCTCGCCCACCCCGATGATGACCGGCGTCAGATCCCCCGCCATTTCGCTCTCCCCACAGTTTGACCGGCGCGAACCCTAGAGGGCTGACGCCGCGGCGGCCTACCCCTCGGGCGCCGCGGCCAAGGATGCTATACGCCGGTCAGGGCGGCGGCGCGTCGCCGGACGCCCTCAGCTTCTCCGCCATCAGCACCAGATCCACCACGGTCGCGGCCTGCATCTTGCGCATCATGCTGCTGCGGTGGACCTTCACGGTGATCTCGCTGACCCCGATGTCGCCGGCGATCTGCTTGTTGAGGCGGCCGGCGACCACGAAGCTCATCACCTCGCGCTCGCGCTGCGTCAGCGAGTTGAAGCGGGCGCGAAGCCGGGCGATCGTTTCATCCCTGTGGCGAAGGCTGCGGTCCCGTTCGAGGCCCGACTGGATCGCGTCGAGCAGGTCCTGGTCACGAAAGGGCTTGGTCAGGAACTCGATGGCGCCGCCCTTCATCGCCTGGACCGACATCGGAATGTCTCCGTGTCCGGTGATGAAGATGATCGGGAGATGGACGCCCCCGTTGATGAGCTCGCGCTGGAAGTCCAGTCCACCCTGGCCTGGGAGCCGCACGTCGAGCACCAGGCAGCTTGGGCCGTCGGGCCGCCCGGCCTCCAGGAACTCCGACACCGACCCGTGCAGGCTCGCCTGCAGACCCACCGATCGCAGAAGGCTTCCCAACGCCTCGCGCAGGCCGACGTCGTCATCGATGACAATCACCGTCGCGGGGGCTTCAGCCATGGCGCGCGACCGAGACCGCAGACCGGCGGCCGCCGCGGCCCGCGTCTGATCGTCCGAGCAATTGAGCGCGCTCCATCCGATCGTCCCGAGGGGAACCCAATCGAGGACCGAATATTCCCCGAAACGCGCGCACAATACAGCGCTTCGCGACGGAAAATGCGGGCGCCGTCTTGCTTCGCGTCGGCGGGCTGACGAGAGGCGCAAGATCAGCGCGCGGGTCGGTCAAGCCACCGGCGGCTTGCGATCTGTCCTGCGTGATCCCAGTATGGACCTCGAACCCCCCGTCCGGGGTCACGCGAGGCGGTCGTGATGGCCGGCAGTTCTTAAGATGGCGGCCCCAGCGGCCAGGCCCAGGCGCACCGGCATAGAGGTGTTCCTCGGCGGGATCGCGCTGGCGTTGCTGGCCGTGGTCTGTTTCGAGATCGGGGCCGGCGTCGCCCCGACCGCCTTCGTCTATCTCGCCGTGATCTTGCTGGTTTCCCTGCGCGGCAATTTTCTTTCCTCGGCTATACTCTCTATTATCGCTGTATTGTGTTTGGCGCTTTTTGTAGCCGCGCCATTATTCGATTTTCCGACCTATCTGCCCGAAGATGTCGTGGTCATAAGCGTATTTATACTGACCGCCGTGATTGTAACTCGCCTCGTCGAGAATCTGCGGCGGCAAACAGATGATCTTCGCGAAAGCGAGGAGCACTGGAAGGAAGTCTTCGAGCAAAATCCGAATATGTATTTCATGGCCGATGCCGCGGGAAAGATTCTCTCGGTGAATTCATTCGGCGCCTTGCAGCTCGGGTGCGGATTCGACGATCTCGTCGGCCGACCTGTGCTTGACGTAATCTACGAAGCCGATCGGGAGTTCGTTCAAAGCAATCTTTCCATATGTCTGGAGAACCTCGGTCAGACGCGCAGCTGGGAAGCCCGCAAGGTGCGAAAGGACGGCACGCTGCTCTGGGTGCGGGAAAACGCCAAGGCTGTGCGGTGGGCGAAGGACAATCCAATCTTCCTGTTGTCCTGCGAAGACATCACCGAACGCCGGCGCGCCGAAGAGAAGCTTCAGCAGAGCGAGGCCTTCCTGTCCGAGGCGCAGCGGCTAAGCCACACAGGAAGCTTCGCCTGGAAGGTTTCAAACGGCGAGATCTCGTGGTCCGACGAGATGTTCCGCATTTTTGAATACGATCCGTCGGTTAAGCCCAGCCTGGACCTGGTGCTGCAGCGGATGCATCCCGACGACAGGGCCCGCCTGCAGCATCTCGTCGGTGGCCCCGGGGCCGACATCACCGTCGGCGAGGAAGAGTACCGGCTGTTGATGCCGGATGGGCGGATCAAGCACATCCGGACCCTGAGGGGCACGGGCGCCGCCGAATATGCCCGCACCTTCACGCTGCTCGGTTCGGTCATGGACGTCACCCAACGCAAGGACGCCGAGGAGGCCCTGCGGCAGGCGCAGGCGGACCTCGCGCGTGTCAGCCGCGTGACCACCATGGGCGAGCTGACCGCCAATCTGGCGCACGAGGTCAATCAGCCGATCACCGCGGCCGTCACCAACGCCAACGCCTGCCTGCGCTGGCTCGCCGCCGACGCCCCAAATCTGGAAGAGGCGCGGGCCGCCGCCCGGCGCATCGTGGATGATGGGACGCGCGCCGCCGAGATCGTCAGCCGTACCCGCCAGGTCTTCGAGAAGGGCGTGTCGCAACGGCAGCCGGTGGATATCGACGAAGTCATCGGAGAGACCATCACCCTGTTGAACGGCGAGGCCGCGCGGCACGCCATATCGGTCCGGCAACGGTTGGCGGCGGGCTTTCCCGAGGTGATGGGAGATCGCATTCAGCTCCAACAGGTGGTCATGAACCTGATCATGAACAGCATCGACGCGCTGAAGGAGGTCGAAGGCGCGCGCGAACTGCTCGTCAAGTCGGAGCGGACCGATGAGGACGAGGTGCTGGTGTCGGTCAGCGACAGCGGCGTCGGGCTGCCGTCGCAGCGGCCGGAGCAGCTCTTCGACACCTTCTTTACGACCAAGCCGCATGGAACCGGCATGGGCCTGTCGATCAGCCGCTCGATCATCGAGGCGCATGGCGGACGCCTGTGGGCGGAGCCTAACAAGCCCCGCGGCGCGGTCTTCCAGTTCACCTTGTCGGCCGAGGCGGAGGCCTTGCTCGCCTGAGGGCCCTGCGCCTGCGCGAGGGGTCGCTTACGGCCGGCTGGTCGGCGTGAATCCGTCGGTCAGCGTCGCCATGAAGCTTACGATCGCGTCCTCTTCCGCGTTCGACAGGCCCAGGTTTCCGGAGTGGCTGGTGTTCATGTTCAGGGTCGTCTCGGGCGCCGGCCAACAGGTCGTCCCCTCGCCGGGGTCATGAGCCTTGCAGCGCGGCAGGGTGTCGCGCGTGTTGTAGAAGTGCACGATCTCCTTGAGGCTCGTGAAATATCCGTTGTGGCCATAGGCTTTGACGAACCCCGGATAGGGCCGCTTGTCGACGTTGCGCAGGGTGGGCACCTGCACCCGGCCCTGGTTGGCCGCGGCCAGCTTGAGCCAGCGCGCATCCACGGCGGAAGGCTGGCTCAGCAGATGCCCGTTTGAGAGGAAATTCCCGACGCCGTAATCGATGAAAGCCGGTCCGTCCGGATTGGCGACGTAGCCCCGGGCGTCGGGCCGATTTTCCTTATAGTAGGGCAGCCTGGGGTTGGCCGGGCTTCCGATATTGCTGGCCGTGAAGTCGGTGAACAGGGGGTCCTCGCCGGGCCCGCCGTCGCGGTGACAGGCGTTGCATTGCCCCTTGCCGGTGAACAGGGTGAAGCCCGCCTGTTCCTGGGCCGTGAACTTCACCTTGCCCGCGAGCATCGCGTCGAACTTCGAGGTGAAATTCGTGTCCTCGGCGGAGGCCTCGAAGCCCGCGATGGATTGCGCCATCTGGTCGAAGGTGGCGTTGGACCGGCCGCGATCAACGGCGCTGAGATGCACCGGAAACGGGTCCGCAGCCGAGGCTGGGCCCGGACGATTGCAGACCTGCTCCACGTTCCTCGGCCAGGCGATCGCGAAGGCCTGCGCACCCCACACCTTTTCGAACATCGCCCGGTAGGGCCGCCGCGAAGCGCGGTAGACGGCGCAGGCGGTATCCGGCAGGCCCATCTCCACCGGGTTGGTGGGCGGCCCCTCCGCCTGCTCGGCGGCGGGGTTGCCGAGTCTGCGGCCGGTCGCGCGCATGTCCCAGAAATTGCCGCCGACGAGGTCACCGGGACCGGGATTGTAGTGCAGGACCGGCGAGAGCGCCGCGTAGGCATGCGATTGCGGCTTGCGACTGCTGAAGCGGGTGCGCACGGATCCTGGATAGGCGCCTGTGGTCCGGTTGAGTTCCGACACCGAGCCGGTAAAGCCGACGTCGGGCATGTGGCAGAAGGCGCAGGCCTCGTTGCGATTCACCGAGAGCTGCTTGTCGAACATCAGCAGCTTGCCGAGCAATTCGACCTGCTGGACCTGATTGGTCGGCGGCGCGGCGAGCCGGGTCAGGGTCTGGGTCTCCATGCGATCTATCTCGGCTTCGACCTGCTCGATTTCCTTCTGCGTCTGGGGCGAGAACGATCCGCCGTCGCGCGCCTTGCCCGGTGCGTTCGGCGCACAGGCGCTGAGTCCGGCGGCGATCAGGACCGCTGCCACCGCTGCGACTGACAATGGCGCGCTTCGGACCTTCACTTCGGACCCGCCGTGCTCAACTGCGCGGCCGGCTCGGAGACTGAGGACCTTCAGGCATCCGTGCTGGAAAGAGCGTCGTCACGTTCGCACCCATCGTCGATCTCCGGATTGCCGGCTGCGAGGGTCTCGAAGCTATGCCTGATTGACCGCCCCGTCTTTGGGCCGGGCCTGAGATTTCCTGAGATGACCCGTGTGGGACGGCTGGTCGCCGCGGGCTGTTTCGCCTCTTGTCCTAGGCGCGGCGCCGGCCCGAAGGGCGCAGGCGACCTATACTCAAGTATAGGTGTCGCAAGGTCAGTCGCTAGGCGATCCTTACGAAGATCTAAGAGAAATGCACCCGCGTGCAATGGCCAGCGGCCGCTGTAACGAGCGACTATCGCCACCTAAGTTGAGAGTGAGCCGTTGGCTAAGAACAATCCGATTTCGATCGTCGACGACGACGAGTCGGTCCGAGAGGCGATGGCGGGTCTGATGAAGTCGCACGGCTACCACGTAGAGACGTTCGATTCGGGCCCCAGTTTCCTGAGCTCGGACCATCGCAGCCGCACCGATTGCCTGATCGCAGACGTGCAGATGCCCGGGATGACGGGGCTCGAGCTCCACTGTCAGCTGATTGCCGACGGCCACCCCATTCCGACCATCCTGATCACCGCCCATCCCGACGACAGGGTGCGCGCCCGGGCGATGAAAGCCGGCGTGCTCTGCTACCTGGCCAAGCCATTCAGTGAGGATGACCTGCTCGGATGCATCCGTACGGCCATCGAACGGCGGGGGGCGGGGAGAGAGCCGACATGACCTTCGCCGAAGCCGCCACACCAAGAGTCTCGCCGCAGGACCGATTTTATCTACCCGGGTTGTCCTCGCCCGCAAGCGCCCCGGGAAACCGGCCGCAGGGCCAGTTGGTGTCCATGGAGGCGGCCCGGTTGAATAGCCCGGGTGCGCGCGCCCTGCTGTTTGGCCGGTTTCGCCTGGTGCTGCATAGCCGGGAGCTGCTGCTTCAGGGCGCACCCGTTCCGATCGGCAATCGCGCCATCGACGTGCTGCTCGCCTTGATCGACGCCTGCGGCGAGCTGGTGACCAAGGACGAGCTCCTCAGCCGGGTGTGGCCGAACACGACGGTCGAGGAGAACAACCTGCAATTCCAGATCTCCACCCTGCGCAAGGCGCTCGGCGCGGATCGGGACTTCATCAAGACCGTCTGCGGTCGCGGCTATCGCTTCGTCGCGGAGATCACCGTCGAGCGGCGCGCAACACGGCCCGACGAGGCGAGCACCGCCATCGATCGGTCGTCGGCGCAGGTCGTCCAGCTGGTCGATCTGCCCCCGCCCGGCGCCCTGCCGGCCGCGAGGTCTGAGCTTGTCGGCCGCGACGCCCAGCTCTCGGATGTGGCGGCGCTTGTGGCCGCGAACCGGCTGGTCACCCTGGTCGGCGCCGGCGGCATCGGCAAGACACGTCTGGCCCTGGAGCTGGCGCGGCGCCTGCTGTCGAACTTCGAGGATGGCGTGCGGATCGCCGAGCTCGGACCTCTGTCGGATCCGGAGCTTGTCCTGCCGACCATCGCCGCGGCGCTGGAGTTGAGCGACGCGGCCGCTTCGCCCGAGCGCCTCGCCGCTGCGCTCGGTCCGCGCCGCCCGCTGCTCGTGCTCGACAATTGCGAGCACGTGATCGATGCCGTGGCGGCCATCACCGAGGCGCTGCTGCACGCGAACCCCTCGCTGCAGGTGATCGCCACAAGCCGGGAGCCGCTGAGAGCCGAGGGCGAGTGGGTCTATCGCGTGCCGCCGCTCGACGTGCCGCCGGAGGGCGCGGAGGCCGCCGAGGATGTGCTGCAGCACAGCGCCGCCAAGCTGTTCATGGCGCGCACGGCCGCCGCGCAGCCCGTCGCCTTGCTCGACCGTCGTCTCGCGGCGGCGGTGGCGAAGATCTGCCGCCGGCTCGACGGCGTCCCGCTGGCCATCGAACTCGCCGCGGCGAGCGCGGCGGCGCTCGGCGTAGAAGGCCTCGCGTCGCGGCTCGACGACCGACTGAGCCTGCTCACCAACGGCCGGCGGACGGCTCCGACCCGGCACCAGACGCTGCGCGCGACGCTGGACTGGAGCTATGAACTGCTGTCTGAGCCCGAGCGCGTGGTCATGCGACGCCTTGCCGTCTTTGCCGACGAATTCACCATGGAGGCCGCCAGCGCGGTGGCGGCGAGCCGCGAGGTCACCGCCGCCGATGTGGTCGGTTGCCTCGCCGCCCTGGTCACGAAGTCGCTGGTCGCCTCCGACGTCGGGGGTCCCGTCCCGCATTATCGGCTGCTCGAGACAATGCGCGCCTATGCGATGGAACGGCTCGTCGAAAGCGGCGAAGTCGAAGCCGTCGCCAGGCGTCACGCGGCGATCCAGCCGGACGGCGCCGAGCGCGCCGAGTTGTCCGACGTTTGACCCGTCGCATCGATGACGGGCGTCCGCGCGTTCGCTGGCCAACCAGCCTTCCACGACGACGCCGACGGCCGCGCGCCGTCGCCTGGGTGACCCGATGAAGAACAGCGACAACATCCAGCGCTATCGCGCCAACCTCCAGGGAGAGATCGACGGGGCCGCGCTTTACGCCGCCCTGGCCGAAGCCGAGCCGGATCCGAACCTGGCCGCGGTGTATCGCAAGCTCTCGTCGGTCGAGAGCGCCCACGCCCAGTTCTGGCGCGGCCATCTCGATCGTCGCGGCATCCACGGAGTCGACCTCACGCCGAGTTTTCGGGCGCGCGTCATGTCATGGCTGGCCAAGCGCTTTGGTCCGGCATTCGTCCTCCCGGCCGTCGCGGCTGCGGAGGCCCGCGACACCAGCGCCTATGACAGTCAGCCCGAGGCCGTGGCCGGCAGACTGCCCAACGACGAGCGGTCACACGCCCGCGTCATCGGCGTCGCCGCCGCGACGGGCCACGGCCTGGTCGGTCCCTCGATCGCCACCCTGGAGGGAAGACACCGTGGCGGCGGCGGCAACGCGCTCCGCGCGGCGGTCCTC
>JAQGIX010000361.1 GCA_028290925.1 Phenylobacterium sp.
GGGCTACCTGTTCGACGCCGAGGCGGCGAGGCGGGCCTTCGCCAAGGCCGCGGCCCTGGCCCACGGCGCCGGGCGGATGATCGCGCTGACCCTATCCGACAGCTTCGTGGTCGAGCGCCACCGCGCCGGCCTCCTGGGCTTCATCGAGAGCCAGGTCGACCTGCTGTTCGCCAACGAGAGCGAGATCACGGCGCTGTTCGAGACCGACAGCTTCGACGCCGCCGTCGAGGCGCTGCGCCAGCGCGTCACCCTGGCCGCGGTCACCCGCAGCGCCCAGGGCTCGGTGATCCTGACCCGCGGCGAGCGCCTGACCGTGGCCGCCGAGCCGGTGGAGAAAGTCGTGGACACGACCGGCGCGGGCGACCAATACGCAGCCGGGTTCATGTTCGGCCTCGCGCGGGGGCGGCCGCTGCAGCTTTGCGGCAAGCTCGGGTCCCTCGCGGCGGCCGAAGTGATCTCGCACTACGGTCCGCGGCCGCAGATCAGCTTGAGCGAGCTGGCGGCTTCGAAGGGATACTGAAGCGCATGAGCCGCACGGCGGAGATCGCCCGCGACACCAAGGAGACGAAGATCCGCGTCCTCGTGGATCTCGACGGGACCGGCGTGTCGGAGATCTCCACCGGCATCGGCTTCTACGACCACATGCTGGAGAGCTTCGCCCGGCACGGCGGCATCGACCTGAAGGTCGAGACCCAGGGCGACCTGCACATCGACATGCACCACACCGTCGAGGACACCGGCATCGTGCTCGGCCAGGCGGTGAAGCAGGCGCTGGACGGCTTCAAGTCCATCCGCCGCTTCGGCCACGCCTATATCCCGATGGACGAGACCCTGACCCGCTGCGCGCTGGACCTCTCCAACCGGCCCTACCTGATCTGGAAGGTGGAATATAAGACGCCCAAGGTCGGCGAGATGGACACCGAGCTGTTCAAGGAATTCCACCACGCCTTCGCCATGAACGCCGGCGCCTGCGTGCACCTGGAGACCCTCTACGGCGGCAACTCGCACCACATCGCCGAGAGCGGCTTCAAGGCGCTCGCCCGGGCGCTGCGCCAGGCCATCGAGCTCGACCCCAAGACCCATGGCCGCGCGCCATCCACCAAGGGCGTCCTCTAGGATCAATCCGATGCAGAGGGTGGCCCTGATCGACTACGGGTCGGGCAACCTGCGCTCGGCCGAAAAGGCCCTGGTGAAGATCGCCGAGGGCGCGGCCGAGATCGTGGTCACCCATGACCCGGAGGTCATCGCCACGGCAGATCGCGTGGTGCTGCCGGGCGTCGGGGCGTTCGCCGCCTGCATGTCGGCCCTGGAGGCCCGCAGCGGCGTCATCGAGGCCATGACCGAGGCGGTGCACGGCAAGGGCGCGCCGTTCCTCGGCATCTGCGTCGGCATGCAGCTGCTGGCCTCCCGCGGCCTGGAGTTCGGCGAGACGCCGGGCCTCGACTGGATCGCCGGCGAGGTCCGCAAGCTCGAAGCCGCCGATCCGGCCATCAAGATCCCGCACATGGGCTGGAACACGCTCGCCGGCGTCGCCGACCATCCGCTGTTCGCGCCGCTGGCCGACGGCGCGGCGGTCTACTTCACCCACTCCTTCGCCTTCTTCCCAAGGGACTCAGGCGACGTAACGGCCTACGTCGAGCATGGCGACCGCTTCCCCGCGGCGGTTGCGCGCGGCAACGTTGCAGGGGTTCAGTTCCACCCCGAAAAGTCGCAAAAGCCTGGCCTCGCGCTACTGCAGCGCTTCCTGGAGTGGCGCCCTTGATCCTCTATCCGGCCATCGACCTGAAGGACGGCCAGTGCGTCCGCGTGGTGCGCGGCGACCTGGGCCAGGCCACCGTGTTCAACGCCTCCCCCGCCGACCAGGCCCGCGCCTGGGTGGAGGGCGGCTTCCACTGGCTGCACGTGGTCGACCTGAACGGCGCCGTCGAGGGCAAGGCGGTCAACGCCGCGGCCGTCGAGGCCATCCTGCACGCGGTCTCGCTGCCGGTGCAGCTGGGCGGCGGCATCCGCTCGCTCGCCGACATCGAGCGCTGGATCGAGGCCGGGGTCTCGCGGGTGATCCTCGGCACCATGGCGGTGCGCGAGCCGCAGGTGGTGCGCGAGGCCGCCAGGGCCTGCCCCGAGCAGATCGCGGTCAGCGTCGACGTGCGCGGCGGCAAGGTCGCCGTGCAGGGCTGGACGGAGAACAGCGACCTCGACGCCATCACCGTGGCCAAGCGCTTCGAGGACGTGGGCGTCAGCGCCCTGATCATCACCGACATCGACCGCGACGGCACCACGCTCGGCTTCAACGTCGAGGCCTTCGGCGCGATCGCCGACGCGGTGAGCATCCCGGTGATCGCCGCGGGCGGCCTGGCCTCCATCGACGACATCGTCCGGCTGAAGGCGCGCCCCGGCACGCCGATCGCCGGCGCGGTGCTCGGCCGGGCGCTCTACAACGGCGCGATCGTCCCGGCTGACGCGCTCAAGGCGGCCGCCTAGGTATGCTTCGGGTCCGCGTCATACCTTGCCTGGACGTGAAGGACGGCCGCGTCGTGAAGGGCGTGCAGTTCGTCTCGCTGCGCGACGCCGGCGATCCCGTCGAGCAGGCCCGCGCCTATGACGCCGCCGGCGCCGACGAGCTGATGTTCCTCGACATCACCGCCAGCCATGAGAACCGCGGCACCATCCTCGACGTGGTCGCCCGCACCGCCGACGTCTGCTTCATGCCGCTCTCGGTGGGCGGCGGCATCCGCACGGTGGAGGACGCCCGTCGGCTGCTGCTGGCCGGGGCCGACAAGATCTCCATCAACACCGCCGCGGTGGAGAACCCGGACCTGATCGCCGGTTGCGCCGACGCCTTCGGCAGCCAGGCGACGGTGGTGGCCATCGACGCCAAGCGCACCGGCGAGGACTGGCATGTCTTCACCTATGGCGGCCGCAAGGACACCGGGCTCGCCGTCGTCGACTATGCCGTGGAAGCCGTGGCCAGGGGCGCGGGCGAGATCCTGCTCACCTCCATGGACCGCGACGGGGCGAAGATCGGCTACGACCTCGAGCTCCTGAAGGCGGTCTCCGGAGCCGTCACCGTGCCGGTGATCGCCTCAGGCGGCGCGGGAAACGCCCAGCACATGGTCGATGCGGTGAAGGCCGGCGGCGCCGACGCCGTGCTCGCCGCCTCGATCTTCCACTTCGGCGAGGTCTCGATCTCTCAGGTCAAGGCCGCCATGGCCGCGGGCGGCATCCCGGTCCGCAGCACCGATATTCAAGATCAGGGGCAAGCCGCATGAGCCGCGTCGCCGACGTCCTCGAACGCCTCGCCCAGACCATCGCCGCGCGCAACAGCGCCGAGGCCGGAACCTCCTACACCGCCCAGCTGCTCGCCGACCCGGCGCGCGCCGCCAAGAAGCTCGGCGAAGAGGCGATCGAGACGGTGATCGCCGCGCTCGGGGCCGACAAGGACGCCCTGGCCGCCGAAAGCGCCGACCTCATCTACCACTGGCTGGTGGTCCTCGCCGCCGCCGGCGTCAGCCTCGACGACGTCGCCGCCAAGCTGGAGGCCCGCGAAGGGACGTCCGGGCTGGACGAGAAGGCCTCCAGATCCTCCCCCAGCGCGACGCGCGAATAGGGGGAGGTGGCCCAAAGGGCCGGAGGGGGTTGCAGCCCACAAGCCTGCGACGCCCTGCGCTTCAACCCCCTCAGTCGCTTCGCGACAGCTCCCCCGGAGGGGAGCATCTTAAAGTCGCGGCTTCCGCTTCAGCGCCACATAGAGCGCGCCCTCGCCGCCGTGCTTGCGGTGCGCGTCGGAAATCCCGGCCACGATGGGCGCGAGATGCGCCGCAGCCAGCCACTCCGGCGCGCGGCGCTTCAGCACGCCGTCGCCCTGCACCCCTTTGCCGGTGATCACCAGGACCGCGCGGAAGCCTTCATCCCAGGCGCGGCGCAGGAATCCCTCCAGCACGACGCGCGCCCGGTCCTGGTCGAGCCCGTGCAGGTCGAGCCGCCCGCCGATCGCCTCGCGCTCCTTGGCGATGCGGTGCTTGCGGCGCGGTTCGATGGCCTTCTCGCCCGCCCCTTTGTCGGCAGGCTGGACGGGGCGACGCCCCGGACGGTTGGGGATCTCTCGACCGGGCGCGGCGCCGAGACCTGGCTTCCCCACGCCGGCCGCTTCACGCCTCGACCCTTCCCCTGAAGGCGGGGGAAAAGCCTCGGCCGGCGCCTTCGGCGTCTGGCGGCCCGGCAGCGGATGCACCGTCGCGGCCACGAGGCCCCAGACGCGCACCTCCTCGGGCTTCAGCGGCCGCTTCATTTGGCGACCAGCCGGTAGAGCGTGAGCGTATGGCGGATGCGGCCGGCCTCGGCCCCCGCCGCCTGGCCCTGCCCCACATAGAGGTCGGCGCGGACCTCACCCTTGATCGCCCCGCCGGTGTCCAGCGCCAGCGCCAGGCGGCGGTAGGTCGGGAAGGCGCCGGTGAGCATCGGCGCCTCGGCGTCGATCCAGAACAGCTCGCCCAGCGGATGCCGCGACAGGTCCACCGCCAGGGCCCGGCCGCCGGGCAGGGGGATGTTGGCCGCGCCGACCGGCGGGCGGCCGTCGTCGGGGGCCAGCGAGAAGAAGGCATAGCGTGGGTTGAGCCGCATGATCGCCTCGGCGTCGGGCCCGCGGTGGGCGGCGAGCCAGGCGCGGATCGCCTCGCCCGAGGTGTTGTCGGCCGCCAGCAACCCCATCTGGCGCATGGGATTGGCGACGGCCACGAAGGGCCGGCCGTTGTTGGCGGCGTAGAGCGCCTTCATCCGCCGGCCGTCCTCGAAGCTCAGCACGCCCGAGCCCTGCACCTGCAGGAAGAACAGGTCCTCGGGCCGCAGCCAGGCCAGCGCGCCCTCCGCGGATTGGCCTTCGATCGCCGTGCGGTCGGGATAACGCAGCAGCGGCCCGGCCCCCGGATCGATCGCCGCGCCGGGCCGGCCCGCCTGGCCCGGATCAAACAGGCCGCCGTCCACCACCCGGAGGGCGGCGGGCTTTCGGCGTAGCGGTGCGGAGAACTCGGCGTCGGGCGTCGGGCGGGCCGGATATTCCGGGGCGAAATAGCCGGTGAGCACGCCGGAGCCGGCCAGCCGCTCGGCGACGAAATGCGCCTCGAAGAAGCCGCGCGCCTGGGACGCGTCCAGCGGGCCGATGGCTCGGGCCGAGCGGCAGACCTGGGCGAGGGCGGGATCGCGGGCCGCGCCGCACGCCCCGCGAAAGGCCGCGAAGGCCGCGGCGTGGTCCTCCGTCCGCCAGCCGGGCAGCCCCGTGAGCGGCATGAGGCGCGCCGCCGTTTCCGGCGGGCGCGGCGCGGTGGGAAGGGGGGAGATCGGCCGCGCCGCCCGACCAACCGGTCCGTGGCGCGGTGCGCGCGGCGGGGCGGTGGCGCAGGCAGCCGCGATGAGCGCGGCGAAGGCCGCCGAAGCTACCGCTCGCAGTGTCACGGAATTCAGGCCTCCGCGGCGTCCACGTGGATCAGCGTCCAGTTGGGGTCGCGGCTCTTAAGATTGCGTTCGAAGGTCCA
>JAQGIX010000378.1 GCA_028290925.1 Phenylobacterium sp.
AGCTTGCCTTCCGTACCGACTTCCCGCGCCACGCGGGTCACTTCCGAGGCGAAAGAGTTCAGCTGGTCCACCATGGTGTTGATGGTGTTCTTCAGCTCGAGGATCTCGCCCTTCACGTCGACGGTGATCTTCTTCGAGAGGTCGCCGTTGGCCACGGCGGTGGTCACATCGGCGATGTTGCGCACCTGACCGGTCAGGTTAGCGGCCATCAGGTTCACGTTGTCGGTCAGGTCCTTCCAGGTGCCAGCGACGCCCTTCACCTGGGCCTGGCCGCCGAGCTTGCCCTCGGTGCCGACTTCACGGGCCACCCGGGTCACTTCCGAGGCGAAGGAGCCGAGCTGGCCCACCATGGTGTTCACGACCTTGCCGATCCGCAGGAACTCGCCGCGCAGCGGCCGCTCCTCGTTCTCCAGGTCCATGGTCTGAGAGAGGTCGCCCTTGGCCACCGCGCCGATCACGCGGGCCATTTCCGCGGTCGGGTGCACCATGTCGGCGATCAGGGTGTTCACCGCGTCCACGCTCGCCGCCCACGAGCCCTGCGCCGCGGGCAACCTGGCCCGGTGGGTGATCTTGCCCTGACGGCCGACGATCTCGCCGAGCCGCTCGAATTCCTTGGTCATGCGGTCGTTCATCTCGACCACATCGTTGAACGCCTCGGCGATCTCGCCGTCGACGCCGGTCAGCCCCTTGGGCAGGCAGACGGAGAAGTCACCGCGCCGGAAAGCCCGCAAGGCCCCCAGCAACTGGTTGACGCCCGCGGGCGATGTCGAGGACGGCTTCGCGGCGGCGCGAGCCCTGGCCTTAGTGGACGTCTTGGTGGCGGCGGTGGCTGTCGACGGCATGGTTCCCCCGAGGGACAGAGCGGTTGCGGCGCCGGGGATGCATGCTGGTAAGGGCCTGATCGCGCTCATAAAGACGGTCAGACCGGGAACAAGACACACCCCCGCCTATTCTGCGAACGACGGAATGGCTCCGCTGGTTCCCAGGAGCCGCGGAATTTTTTTGCGAATGGACCGGCCGTCCCGCACGCGGTGCGTGCTGCAAACCGGAAGCGGCGCGGTTTTTCCCAGAAGCGAGGCGAAAAATCAAATTACAACAATGGCTAAGCTTCCAATTGCGCGGCAATGTCGCAGCCGGCCCACGGGCGAGCCAGCGGCCTCCAGCGGAACCGCGGGCATAGGCCGCCGTTTCCGGGCAGGGCGCCTTGCCCCTCCGGAGCGCCCTCGCCGCAATGTCCCACGCGCCGCCAGACGACGCCTTCGAGCCGCCCCCCGACGCCGAAGCGTTCTACGTCGAGAGCCTGAGGCTCTTGAAGGAGTCGGCTATCCCCTTCCTGCTCTCGGGGACGTATGCGGTGACGGCCTTCACCGGGATCGTGCGCCCGACCAAGGACCTCGACGTCTTCTGCAAGGCGGGCGACTACCCGCGGATCCTCTCTTTCTTCCAACAGCGCGGCTATCGCACCGACGTGGAGGACGAGCGCTGGATCGCCAAGGTCTGGCAGGGCAAGCACTTCTTCGACGTGATCTTCGCCATGTCCAACGGCACCGCCCCGATCACCGACGAGTGGTTCCAGGGGCCGGACACCATCATCGTCTACGGCGCCGAGGTGAAGATCACTCCGCCCGCCGAGCTGATCGTCTCGAAGATGTTCATCCAGGATCGCTACCGGTACGACGGCGCCGACGTCGTGCACGTGATCCTGCGCGCCCACGACCGCATCGATTGGCGGCGCCTGCTCCGCTACATGGAGCCCTATTGGGAGGTGCTCCTGATGCATCTCCTGAACTTCCGGTTCGTCTATCCCACGGAGCGGGACTTGGTGCCCGGCTGGCTCATCGAGGAGCTGACCGGTCGCCTGCAGGCGCAGATCGGCCTGCCGCCCGCCCGTGTCAGGGTCTGCCGCGGCCGGCTGTTCAGCCCGCGCGACTACGTCACCGACATCACCGAGTGGGGCTTCGGCGACGTGGTGGGCAAGGGGCTGGAGGAGCGGCATGAGCCCATCGGCTGAACCCCAAGAAGCCGCCGGGGCCGCCAACGGCAAGCTGCGGCTGGCCGCGATCGGCGACCTGCACGTGGTCGAGACCAAGCCGCATCCGTATCGCGAACTGTTCGCCCGCATCTGCCAGGAAGCCGATGTGCTGGCGCTGTGCGGCGACCTGACCAACTTCGGCAAGACAGCCGAGGCGGAGATCCTGGCCGAGGACATGCAGGCCTGCTCGATCCCCATCGTCGGGGTGCTCGGCAACCACGACTATGAGTGCGGCCAGCCGCAGGAGGTCGCGCGCATCCTTCACCAGGGCGGCCTGCGGCTGCTGGAGGGCGAGCCTATCGAGGTGAATGGCGTCGGCTTCGCCGGCTCCAAGGGCTTCATCGGGGGCTTCGGGCGCTACATGCTGAGCGCCTTCGGCGAGCCGGAGATCAAAAGCTTCGTGCAGGCGTCCATCGAGGAGAACCTGCGGCTGGAGAGCTCGCTGCGCATGCTGAAGACCGACCGTACGGTGGTGGTGCTGCACTATGCGCCGGTGCAGGACACGGTGGTCGGCGAGCCGTTGGAGATCTTCCCATTCCTGGGCTCGGCCAGGCTCGGCGAGACCATCGACCGGTTCGACGGCGTGCGCTGCGTGGTCCACGGCCATGCGCACCGCGGCGCCCACCGAGGCAAGACCCCGCGCGGGGTGCCGGTCTACAACGTGGCCAAGCCGGTGCTGAACCGCGATCTCGGCGTGGAGTTCGCCCTGATCGAGGTCTAGGACGTGCAGAGCCGCAGCGGCGGCGCAAGGGACGCGTGATGTGGGTTTATGGCGACCGTAGCCGGAAGCTTCGGCCGAGACAGGCGCTGCGCGCCCTCACCGCGACCCTGCGCGAGGTGGAGACCACCGCCGCCGGGGCCGAGCGGCACGACCGGCTGACGACGGCCTTCCTGCAGGCGGGCGAGTTGGCGCAAGGGATCGCGGACGCGGAGTTCGAGGCCAAGGGTGAGGACGACGCCTCGCCGGCGCAGGAGGCGGCGGGCGCGCTGTTGGCCGCGCTGGGGCGCAAGCTCGCGGCCTCCGCCTGGAGCGGATTCCTGACCATCGGGCCGCCGACCTCGGCCGAGCTGATGGCCCTGGCGCTCTCGCCCATGCCGGACGAGATCGAGGTGAAGACACCTGAGGGCCATGCCTTCTACGCGGTCTATCCCGAGGCCTATCTGAAGGCGGCCGGCGAGAGGCCGTGGGACGCCCCGCCGCTGGTGCTCGGCGTGCGCAGCATTGGGACCGGGCTCGCAGCGCTGGTCGCGGCCGTGACCAATGCGGAGAAGGTGGTGACGCTCCGGCCCACCGGCCATCCGGCTCAGCGCGAGGTGCGGGTCTCCGAGGCGCTGCGGGCGAAGCTCGCGGCGCATGGGGGGCCCTTCGCGGTGGTCGACGAGGGCCCGGGGGTGTCCGGCTCATCCTTCGGAGCCGTCGCCGACCTGTTGGAGGAGCTGGGCGTGGCGGCGGCGCGGGTCGTCTTCCTGCCG
>JAQGIX010000411.1 GCA_028290925.1 Phenylobacterium sp.
CACGTGGATCAGCGTCCAGTTGGGGTCGCGGCTCTTAAGATTGCGTTCGAAGGTCCAAAGCTCGGCGGTGCGGCGGTCGTCCACCGCCTCGCCCTCGGGGCCCTTGGAGCGGGCGCGGAGTTCGGCCAGGAACCGCACGGTCATGTGGGCCAGGTCGCCGGCAGTGATCTCGGCCTTCTCCAGGTCGGCGCGCGGGGCGTGCAGGAATTCCACCGTCTCGGTGCGGCCTTCGGATTCGCGCTGCGCGATCGCCGCGTCGAAGCTGGCCATCACCGGCGTCGCCAGGAGGTTCTTCAGCGTCGCCCGGTCGCCTTCGGAGAAGGCCTTCACGATCATCTGATAGGCGCCCTTGGCCCCGGTCAGGAATTGGCTGACGTCGAAGCCGGGATCGCGCGACTTGACCGCGGCCAGGCCGGAGAGGGCGACCCCGTCGTCGGCCGGCTCGGGCGGCCGCTCCGGCGCACGCACCCCGCCGCGGGCGGCCTCGGTGGCCGGGGTGTCCTCGGGCTGGCGGCCCACGCGACGACCCAGCACCGAGTAGAGCTGGTACAGCACGATGGCCGCGAGGCCGGCGAAGATGATCAGTTCCAGGACTTGCAACGCGGGCCTTCCGGCGAATTCGAACGTCTGTCTTGCCTATATAGGCCCTGGGAACGCCCCCGTCAGGGGCGACGTTGCATCGGTCAAGACTGCGTGATAGCCCGGCCGCCCAATGAGGCGCGTTCCGTTCGCGTCAAACCACGGATTTGAAGCCGAACTATGACCGACACCGACGCCGGCCAAGGCCAGGGCTCAAACGGCCAGGCGCCCGACACGCCCGGCATCCGCATCCTCGCCCAGTTCATCCGCGACCTGTCGTTCGAGAACCCGCGCGCGCCGGAATCCCTGCGCGCCGCCGGCGCCGCCCAGCCGCAGATCGACCTCGGCGTCGAGATGAACGCCCGCGGCCGCGATGACGGCCTCTACGAGGTGGACCTGAAGCTCTCGGCCCAGGCCGGCCGCGACGACGGCACCCTGTTCGTGGTCGAGCTGCTCTACGGCGGACTGTTCCAGATCGGCGGCGTCAGCGCCGACGACATGGAGCCGGTGCTGCTCATCGAGTGCCCGCGCTATCTCTTCCCGTTCGCCCGCCGCATCATCGCCGACCTGAGTTCCGAGGGCGGCTTCCCGCCCTTCCTGCTCGATCCGATCGACTTCGCCGGCGTCTACGCCGCGCGCAAGGCCGAGGCCGACGCCGCCGGCCCGGTGGTGGGGAACGCCTAGCGCCGCCGATCCTCCCCCACAGGGGGAAGGTGGCCCAGAGGGCCGGTGGGGGTTGCGGCTCACCGACGTTGGATGCCTGCGCCCTTCAACCCCCTTCGCGACAGCTCCCCTTGAAGGGGAGCATCTTCAGGGCCTAAAGCCCGAACCTCGCCCAGAGGTCCTCGCTCTTGAGATCCTCGCGGACGAAGCTGGCGTGCCGCTCGCGCTCGGCTTCGGTCGAGCGCGGCAGGAGCGGCCGGGGTCGCGCGCCATAGGCGTTCTGGGTCGCCGCGTGGACCATGGTCACGGCCGCCGCCGCCGAAGTCAGCTCCAGCCGGCGTTCGCGCCCGCCCTTCAGCTCCAGATAGACCGCCGCCAGCAGCTTGGCGTCGATCAGCGCGCCGTGCTTCTCCCGCTCCGAAAGCGAGATCTTGAAGCGCTTGCAGAGCGCATCCAGGGAATTGTGCATCCCCGGGAAGCGCCGCTTGGCCAGCGCCAGGGTGTCCACCCAGCGGGTCTCGTGGAGCTCGGCCCGGCTGCAGGCGCGCAGCTCGTGATTGACGAAGGCCCGGTCGAAGCCGGCGTTGTGCGCCACCAGCGGCGCGTCGCCGACGAACTCCAGGAAGGCCTCGACCACCTCGGGATGCTCGAACCGCGGCTTGCCCTTCAGGAAGGCGCCGGACAGCCCGTGCACCCGCTCGGCCTCCACCGGCATGTCGCGGCAAGGGTCAATATAGGCGTGGAAGTTGCGCCCGGTGGGGACGAAGTCCTCGATCTCCAGGCAGGCGATCTCGACCAGCCGGTGGCCCATGGAGGGTTCGAAGCCGGTGGTCTCCGTGTCGAGGACGATCTCGCGCGCCATGTCTCTGTCTTGCCCGCGTTCGGGCCAGGGCTCAACCGTTCGGAAGGGCGGCTGGTCGTCGCGCCGGGTCGCGCATGGCGGCGATGATCTCGGCCACCCGCGCGCGGGCCGGCTCCAGGCCCCGGCTGGTGTCGACCACGAAGTGGGCGCGGGCCCGCTTCTCGGCGTCGGCCATCTGCTGGGCGAGGATGGCGCCCAGCCGGTCGGGCGTCATGCCGGGCCGGGCCAGCACCCGCTCGCGCTGCAGCTCGGCGGGCGCGGTCACCACCACCACGGCGTCCATCGTGGCGTGCCCGCCGGTCTCGAACAGCAGTGGGATATCCAGCACCACCATGTCGGCGCCGGCGTCTTCCGCCGCCTTGAAGAACCCGGCCCGGTCGCGGCCGACCAGCGGATGGACGATGGCGTTCAGCCGCTTCAGCGCTTCGGGGTCGCCCAGCACCGCCTGGCGGAGCGCCTCGCGGTCGATCGCCCCCTCCACGACCACGCCCGGGAAGGCCTCGCCCACCGGCCCGACCGCCGCGCCATCCTTCGAGTAGAGGTCGGCCACCGCCGCGTCGGCGTCGTAGACCGGCACCCCGGCCTCGCGGAACATGGCCGCGGTCGTCGACTTGCCCATGCCGATCGAGCCGGTGAGGCCGCTGATGATCATGGCGGGGCGCCCAGGGCCTGCAGCGCCAGCGCGCGGACGTCCACGCCGTCGGGCGGCGGGCGGCCGAAGAAGGCCTCGAACGACGGCTCGGCCTGGCCCACCAGCATGCCGAGCCCGTCCACCGTGCGGCGGCCCAGCGCCTGGGCCTCCTCGAGGAAGAGCGTGAGCAGCGGCGTATAGACCATGTCCATGATGACGGCGTCGGCCGGCGTGGCGGACAGCGGGATTTCCAGCCGGCCGCCGTTGCTGACCCCCGCCGAGGTCGCATTGATCACCGCGTGCGCGCCGGCCAGCGCGGTCGCGGCCTCGTCCAGCGGGAAGGCCCGGCCCCGGTCGCCCAGCACGCCGGCCACGAACTCCGCCTTGGCCATGGTGCGGTTGACGATGCGGATCTCCGGCGCGCCGGCCTGGTGGAAGGCCGCCGCCGCGCCGCGCGCCGCGCCGCCCGCCCCGATGATCACCACCGGTCCGGCCTTCGGATCGAAGCCCGGCGCCTGGGCGGCGAAGGCCGCCAGCAGGCCGAGGCCGTCGGTATTATCGGCGATGATCGTCCCGTCGGCTTCGAACAGCAGCAGGTTCGCCGCCTCGGCCGCATCGGCGCGCGCCGTGGCCCGGTGGCTGATCGACAGCGCCGCCTCCTTGAACGGCAGGGTGACATTGATCCCACGCACCGCGCCGCCCCGCAGGCCCTCGGCGAACTTGTGGAAATTGTCGCCCGGCGGGGCGAAGGCCACATAGACCCCGTCGATCCCGGCCTTCTCCAGCCAGGCGTTGTGCAGCAGCGGGCTCAGGGAGTGGGCGACCGGCTGGCCCGCCACCCCGGCGACGATGGTCTTTCCACTGATCTGACGGCTCATTCGGGCAAGGCTCCGTGCTGACGTAGGAACGCCAGAAGGCCCAGCAGCGGCAGGCCGAGGATGGCGAAATAATCGCCCTCGATCCTGGAGAACAGCTGTGCGCCCGGCCCTTCCAGCCGATAGCAGCCGACGGAGCCCAGCGCCGCGGCGCCCTCGACGGCCAGATAGTCCTCGAGGAACCGGTCGGAGAAGTCGCGCATGGTGAGCGTCGCCGTGTCGAGCTCGCGCCAGACCGCAGCGCCGCCCCGCGCCACCGCCACGGCGGAGTGCAGCCGGTGCGGCTTGCCGCGCAGCAGCTTCAGCCGCGCCCGGGCCTCCTCCATCGTGGTCGCCTTGTCGTAGAGCCGGCCCTCGAACTCCAGGGTCTGGTCGGCCCCCACCACATATTCCGGCCGCGCGCGGGACACGGCGACCGCCTTCTGCTCGGCCAGGGCCTCGGCGATGTCGCGCGGCGCCGCCCCGTCCGCCAGCATGGCGGTCTTCACCGCCTCCTCGTCGACGCCGGCGGCGGCGATCTCGATCGGCACGCCCGCCGCCTCCAGCACCGCGCGGCGGGCCAGGCTCTGCGAGGCGAGGATGATCGGTTGGCTCAACCCAGCACCTCGACCTGGCCGTGGCCGCCGTGCAGCAGGTTGAGGATCGCCGCGGCGGTCTCCTCCACCGAGCGGCGGGTCACGTCGATCACCGGCCAGCCGTGGCGCTCGTAGAGCCGGCGCGCCTGGACGATCTCGTCGCGCACCGCGTCCACGTCGATGTAGCTGGATTGCCGCTCCTCCTTCAGGGAGAGCAGCCGGTTGCGACGGATTTGGATCAGCCGGTCCGGCGAGACCGTGAGGCCGACCACCAGCGCGCTGTGCAGCTGGAACAGCCGCTCCGGCGGCTGGCGCCCCGGCACCAGCGGCACGTTGGCCGCCCGCACGCCGCGGTGCGCCAGGTAGATGCAGGTCGGGGTCTTCGAGGTCCGCGAGACGCCCACCAGCACCACGTCGGCGCGGTCGAGGTCCTGGCCGCCCTGGCCGTCGTCGTGGCCGATGGCGTAGTTCAGGGCGTCCATGCGGTTGAAGTAGTCGTTGTCGAGCCGCAGGTGCGCCCCCACCCGCGTGGTGGTCGAGGCCCCCAGGTAGTGCGACAGCGCGCCCACCAGCGGGTCGAGCGCCGGGATGCAGGGCATGTCCATCCACCGGCAGCCTTCCTCCAGCGCATGACGCAGCTTGTCGTCGACGATGGTGTGGATGACGACGCCGGGGGCCTCCTCGATGTCGCCCAGCGCCCGGTCCAGCTGCCGCTGCGAGCGGACCAGGGCGTAGATGTGCTCGATGGGCAGCACATTGTCGAAACGGGCGCAGACCGCGCGCGCCATGGCGTTCAGCGTCTCGCCGGTCGAGTCCGACACCAGGTGGACGTGGAAGTAGGTGGCGAGCCGGGGCGGGGGGGCAGGGGCGGTGGCCAAGGCGGCGGGGTCCAAAGTCTTGGGCGAAATATCTGGGGACGAGTTCTGTGGACCACTCTTAGCGAAGGCCGGCGGGAATGGGGATAGATCGCGCGCCGCGACGGCCTCGCCGGGTCCGGAATGTATGAGCGGGATAAGACAGCGCGTTTACACTTCCTTAATCCCACGCCCCGGGCGCCGCGGACAACCGGACCCGGCGGTTGTCGACAGGCGCCGGATCGCCCGCCATCGAACGCGGGTCGCTCCCCGGGAGGTTAACGAATTCTTAAGCCCCCGGGCCGGTTAAGCCGGCGCTCCCCGGTTTCCACAGGGGCGGGACAAGCCCGCCGCCAGCCTGGAACAAGCTGGGGACAAGCGCCGTGGCGCCGCAGGGATGGCCGAGTTGTCCCCATCCTCGACAGGCCCTACCGACTACCTCCTCAATCCGTTTTAAGATTCTTCTAGGGGGTAGAAGGGCAGACCGGCGAAGTGGCCGGGGCGGTGGGCTTGAGCCCGAGCGCCCCAGGGGCTTTAAGGCCCTCATGAGCACGTCTTCGCCGCCCCGCCTGCTGCGCGCCCTTTCCGGCGAGACCCTGGAGCGGCCGCCGATCTGGTTCATGCGCCAGGCGGGCCGGTCCCTGCCCGAGTACCACGCGCTGCGCACCAGGGCGGCCGACTTCATCGCCTTCTGCCTGAACCCGGAGATGGCGGCCGAGGCCACCCTGCAGCCCATGCGCCGTTTCCCGCTGGATGCCGCGATCGTCTTCGCCGACATCCTGCTGATCCCCCAGGCGCTCGGCCAGGACGTGTGGTTCGAGCCGGGCGAGGGGCCCAGGCTGGGCGCCCTGCCGGAGATCGCGGCGCTGGCCGAGCAGGTGGAGGCCTCGACCGACCGTCTGTCGGCGGTGGGCGAGACGCTGTCCCGCGTCCGCGCCGAGCTGGAACCCGACCGCGCCCTGATCGGCTTCGCCGGCGGGCCCTGGACGGTGGCCACCTACATGATCGAGGGCCGCAGCTCCAACCGCGAGGCGTCCCGCACCTTCGCCTATCAGAACCCGGAACAACTGGACGCCTTGCTGGAGGTGCTGGTGGACGCCACCGCCCGCTATCTGATCATGCAGGCGAGGTCCGGCGCCCAGGTGCTGAAGATCTTCGAGAGCTGGTCGGAGAACCTGGCCGAGGATGTCTTCGAGCGCATCGTGGTCAAGCCGCACGTCGCCATCGTCGAGAAAGTCCGGGCGGCCGGCGTCACCGCCCCGTTCATCGGCTTTCCGCGCGGCGCCGGGGCGTTGGTCGAAAGCTATGCCGAGGGCGTGCCGGTCGAGGGCGTGGCGCTGGACACCCAGGCGTCCGCGGCGCTCGGCCGACGGCTGCAGGCGCAGGGCAAGACCATCCAGGGCGCGCTGGACAATCTGCTGCTGCGGGCCGGGGGCCCGGCGCTGGACGCCCGGGTCGACGAGCTGCTCGCCCAATGGGGCGACGGCGCCTACATCTTCAACCTCGGCCACGGCATCTTGCCGGACACGCCCATCGACCACATCGCCCGGGTCGTGGCGCGGGTCACCGGCCAGCCGGTGAAGGCCCTGGCCAGCGCGTGAAACTCGCCGTCGTCCTCTTCAACCTGGGCGGGCCCGACGGCCCCGACGCCGTGCGGCCGTTCCTGTTCAACCTGTTCCGGGATCCGGCGATCATCCAGGCGCCGGCGGCGGTCCGCTATCCGCTCGCCGCCCTGATCTCCCGCTCCCGCGAAAGGCTCGCCCGGGCCAACTACGACCTCATGGGCGGGGCCTCGCCGCTGCTGCCGGAGACTGAGGCCCAGGCCAAGGCGCTCACCGCCGCCCTGAAGGCGCTGGCGCCGGCTGATGAGGTGAAGGTCTTCATCGCCATGCGCTACTGGAAGCCGTTCGCCAAGGAGACGGCGCGCGAGGTCGCGACCTTCCAGCCCGACCAGATCGTCCTGCTGCCGCTCTATCCGCAGTACTCGACCACCACCACCGCCTCGTCCCTGAAGGATTGGCGGCGCGCCTATCGCGGGCCCGGCCGCAGCCGGATGATCTGCTGCTATCCCACCGCCAGCGGCCTCGTCGAGGCGCACGCCGCGGCGATCCGGGACAAGTGGACGACGGCGGGAAAGCCGAGCAATATCAGGCTGTTGTTCTCCGCCCACGGCCTGCCGCAGAAGATCGTAGAGGCCGGCGACCCGTACCGCGCCCAGGTCGAGGCCACGGCCGCCGCCATCGCCGCCCAGCTGCCGGAGCTGCCCGATTGGCGGGTCTGCTTCCAGAGCCGGGTCGGGCCGCTGAAATGGCTGGAGCCCGCCACCGACGCGGAGATCCGCCGGGCCGGCGCCGAGGGCAAGGGCGCCATCGTCGCCCCCATCGCCTTTGTCTCCGAGCACGTCGAGACGCTGGTCGAGCTCGACCACGACTATGCGCGCCTGGCGGCCGAGGTCGGCTGTTCGCCCTATCTGCGCAGCCCGACGCCCGGTGTGCGCCAGGGGTTCATCGACGATCTCGCCGAGGCGGTGCTCGTCAGCCTGGGCCGGATGGGCGGCGCCCGGCCCTACGGCCCGTGGCTCTGCCCGGCGGGCCTCAAGACCTGCGCCTGCCGGCCGGAGTCCACTGCCGAGGACGGCGGCGAACCCGCGCTGGGAGGCGAGGCCATATGAACTGGTACGATCTGCTGAGGGGCCTGCACATCATCGCGGTCATCGCCTGGATGGCCGGCCTGCTCTATCTGCCGAGGCTGTTCGCCTACCACACCGAGACCGCTCCGCCGGGCAGCGAGTTCGACGCCCATTTCAAGGTCTGGGAGGCGAAGCTGCTGCGGATCATCATGAACCCGGCGATGGTCCTGGCCTTCATTTTCGGCCTGGCGCTCATATATGTGGATGGCGCGGAGCGCCTGGGCTGGGGCTTCCTGGCGAAGCCCTGGATGCTGACCAAGCTCGCCGGCGTCGTCTTCCTGTTGGGCTGGCACGGCTTCCTGGCGCGGGCTCGACGGCAGATCGCGGCCGGCCAGCGGCCCCGCTCGGCGAAGTTCTGGCGGATGACCAACGAGCTGCCGTTCCTGGCCGCCATCGTCATGGTCCTGGCGGTCACCACCGAGTTCGGATCCTAACGGCGCGGCGCTGCGCCGCTTGACCGCACCCGGCGACTGTGGTTCCGATCTCCTACGCGTCGCGTAAAGCTGCGGCGCGCCCCGCATTTTTCCGGCTCCCCGCGCCAAGCTCGCAGGTCCCAGCCGGCCCCCAACGAGACGACGAAGACCACAACGGCGCGATCCCGCGCCCTCAACGTTCAAGAAGTCCGCGCCCGGATTCCGTCCGGGGCCCGGGCTGGAATCCCCGAGTAACACCTATGCAAGACGACAATCCCACACCCCCCATCGGCGACGCCCCCGAGGCCGACGTCCTGGAGCCGCAGCTGGCCGAGGGCCAGGTCGAGGACGCCGACGGCGGCGCCGAGGAGCCCTCCGAGGCCGGCCAGGCGATCGCCGCGATGGGCCTGACCGGCATGAGCCTGCAGGAGCTAAAGGACAAGTCCCCGGCCGACCTGCTGTCCTTCGCCGAGCAGCTGGAGATCGAGAACGCCAACTCCATGCGCAAGCAGGACATGATGTTCGCGATCCTGAAGACGCTCGCCGAGGAAGGCATCGAGATCTTCGGCTCCGGCACCCTCGAGGTCGTGCAGGACGGCTTCGGCTTCCTGCGCAGCCCGGAGGCCAACTATCTGCCCGGCCCCGACGACATCTATGTGAGCCCCTCGCAGATCCGGAAGTTCGGCCTGCGCACCGGCGACACGGTCGAGGGCGGCATCCGCGCGCCGCGCGAAGGCGAGCGCTACTTCGCCCTGGTGAACGTCAGCCAGATCAACTTCGAGAACCCCGAGAACGTCCGCCACAAGGTGCTGTTCGACAACCTGACGCCGCTCTATCCGGACGAGCGGCTGAAGATGGAGATCGACGATCCCACCCTGAAGGACCGTTCGGGCCGGGTGATCGACATCGTGGCGCCGCTCGGCAAGGGCCAGCGCTGCCTGATCGTCGCCCCGCCGCGGGTCGGCAAGACGATCATGATGCAGAACATCGCCAAGGCGATCGCGGCCAACCACCCCGAATGCTACCTGATCGTCCTGCTGGTCGACGAACGGCCGGAAGAAGTCACCGACATGCAGCGCACCGTGAAGGGTGAGGTGATCTCCTCGACCTTCGACGAGCCGGCCGCGCGGCACGTGCAAGTGGCTGAAATGGTTATCGAAAAGGCCAAGCGCCTGGTCGAGCACAAGCGCGACGTGGTGATCCTGCTGGACAACATCACCCGCCTCGGCCGGGCCTACAACACCGTGGTGCCGTCCTCCGGCAAGGTGCTGACCGGCGGCGTCGACGCCAACGCCCTGCAGCGGCCCAAGCGGTTCTTCGGCGCCGCCCGGAACATCGAGGAAGGCGGCTCGCTGACCATCATCTCCACCTCGCTGATCGACACCGGCAGCCGGATGGACGAGGTGATCTTCGAAGAGTTCAAGGGCACCGGTAACTCGGAAATCGTGCTGGACCGCAAGGTCGCCGACAAGCGCATCTACCCGGCCATCGACATCCTGAAGTCCGGCACCCGCAAGGACGAGCTGATCACGCCCAAGGACCAGCTGGCCAAGACCCACGTGCTGCGCCGGATCCTCGCCCCCATGGGCGCCCAGGACGCCATCGAGTTCCTGCTCGACAAGCTGCGGCAGTCCAAGAACAACGACGAGTTCTTCCAGTCGATGAACACCTAGACCCGGCCGGGAGGGGCTCCCCCACAGGGAGCTCCGCCGAAGGCGGTGAGGGGGTTGAAGGGCGCAGCGTCTGACGCGCGTGGCCGCAACCCCTCCAGCCCTCCGGCTACTCCCCCTAAAGGGGCGGCTCGCGACTGTTTCACGTGAAACACCGGCGGCTCAGGGGATGAGCAGGCTCGCCCCGATGGTGGCGCGGCTTTCCAGCGCCTCGTGCGCCCTGCGGGCCTCGGCCAGCGGGAAGGTCTGGCCGATTTCGATTCTCAGTTGGCCCGAGGCGATCAGCTCGAACAGCGCGCCGCTGCTCTCGTCGAGCTCCGCAGTGGTCGCCACATAGTCGCCCATGGTCGGCCGCGTGAAGAACAGCGACCCGGCGCGCATCAGCCGCGCGGGCTCCACCGGCGGCGCCGGCCCGGAGGCGTTTCCGAAGCTGACGAACAAGCCGCGCCTGGCGAGGCTGGCCAGCGTTCCCTCGAAGGTATCCTTGCCGACGGAATCATACGCCACCGGCACGCCCTTGCCGTCGGTGATCCGGCGGACCTCGGCGGCGACGTCCTGTTCGCGGTAGAGGATCACGTGGTCGGCGCCCAGCTCGCGGGCTCGCGCGGCCTTTGGTTCGGAGCCCACAGTGGCGATCACCACCGCCCCGATGGCCTTGGCCCACTGGACCATGATCTGGCCGACCCCGCCGGCCGCGGCGTGGACCAGGATGGTCTCGCCCGACTGCACGGTGTGGCAGCGCCGCAGCAGGAACTCCACGGTCATGCCCTTGAGCAGGGCGGCCGCGGCGATCCTGGCGTCGACCCCCGGCGGGATCTTCACCGCCCGGTCCGCGGCCACCACGGCGTGGTCCGCATAGGCGCCGAGCGCCCCGCCGGCATAGGCGATGGGATCGCCGGCCTCGAATCGGGTGACCCCTTCGCCCAACGCCTCGACGACGCCGGCCGCCTCCGAGCCCAGGCCCGACGGCAGCCGCACCGGATAGAGGCCCGAGCGCTGGTAGGTGTCGATGAAGTTGATGCCGATCGCCTCGTGGCGGACCAGCACCTGGCCTGCGGCCGGCTTTGGGGTTTCGAGCTCGACGAGCTTGAGGACCTCGGGGCCGCCGGTCTGTTCGAACCTGATGGCGCGCATGCTGCCTTACCCCAGATGCTTCTTGAAGAACTGCAGGGTGCGGCCGCCGGCCAGCCTGGCGGCGGCCTCGTTGTAATGGTCGCCGCCCGGCCGCGCGAAGGCGTGGTTGCAGCCCGGATAGGTATGGATCTCGATCATCGGGTGGTCCTTCAGCGCCTGCAGGATGACCGCCTGCGCTTGCTTCGGCACGAACTGGTCCTCCTCGGCGATGTGCAGCAGCAGCGGTTGGGCCAGCTTCTCCGCCTCGGCCACCCGGCTCTCGATGCCGACGCCGTAGTAGGAGACCGACGCGTCCGCGTCGGTGCGGGTCGCCGTCAGGAAGGCCAGCAACCCGCCCAGGCAGAAGCCCACGGCGCCCACCTTGCCGCTGCAGCCGGGATCCTTGCGGATCGTGGCGAGGGTGGCGGCGATGTCCCTGACGCCAGAGTCCACGTCGAAGGCGTTCATCAGCGCGAACGCCTGCTTCCACTCGGCTTCCGACTTGTCGGTGATGTCGATATCGGGCTCGATCCGCCAGAACAGTTCCGGGCAGATCGCCAGGTAGCCCTGGCCCGCCAGGCCGTCGGTGATCTCGCGCATCACCGCATTGACCCCGAAGATCTCCTGGATGACCACCACGGCCGGGGCCGAGGCGGCCTTGGGCCGGGCCAGGTAGGCCGAGAACGATCCGTCGTCGGTGGTGATGGTGGTGCGCTCGCCCATGAGCCGTCTCCGTGCCTGTTTGCAAAGGCTACTAGCGCGCGGGCGCCGCTGCGGGCCATATCGAAAAGCTGAAAGCGGCGCGAGGAGTGCGAGAGCCATGAAGATGACCGTCGAGGTGGACTGCACCCCGGAGGAGGCCCGCCGGTTCCTGGGCCTGCCGGATGTCAGCGCGCTCAACGAGGCGCTGGTCGGCGAGATGCAGTCTCGGATGACCGCCAACATGGCGGCCCTCGCGCCCGAGGAGTTGATGAAGAACTGGATGGCCTTCGGGGCCGGCGCCCAGGAGCAGTTCCGCAAGCTGATGGAAGTGGGCCTGTCCTCCGCCGCAAAAGGATGAGTTTCGGCGGATGAGCGATACGATTTTTGCACCGGCCACGGCGCCCGGCCGCGCGGCGGTGGCGGTGATGCGCGTCTCCGGGCCGAAGACCGCCATGGCCGTGGGCGCCATCACCGGCGGCGTGCCGAAGCCGCGCGTGGCGTCGCTGCGCCGGCTGTTCGACGCGGAGGGGCGCGAGATCGACCAGGGGATGGTGGTCTGGTTCAAGGCCCCGCGCAGCTACACCGGCGAGGATGCCGCGGAATTCCAGGTCCATGGCGGCTCGGCGGTGGTCGGGGCGCTGATGGCGGCGCTCGCGGGTCTGGGCCTGCGGCTGGCCGAGCCCGGCGAGTTCACCCGGCGGGCGTTCGAGAACGGCAAGCTCGACCTCGCCCAGGCCGAAGCCGTCGCCGATCTCGTCGAGGCCGAGACCGAGGCGCAGCACCGCCAGGCGCTGGAGCAGCTGG
>JAQGIX010000412.1 GCA_028290925.1 Phenylobacterium sp.
CTTGCAAACCTCGGCGGCGGCGTCGCGCGCCGCACTCGCCGGGGGGCGGACGTCGGAGCGGCCATTGGGGCGTCCATTGGGGCGTCCATTGGGGCGTCCATTGGGGCGTCCATCGCGGCGGCGATCGCCGGCGCCTGGGCCTCGACCTCGACCCAGAGGCGCTCGATCCGGCGGTAGACGCGCGCATGGGCCGGCGCGGCCGCCAGCCAGCGCTCGAACGCCAGCCAGTCTTCGCCGGAGGCATCCTCGCCCTGCAGGCGCACGAACCAGCCGGCGGCCGCTTCGGCCACCCCATCGTCGTCCGGATCTGATCGCCGCTCGTTCATGATTCCAGCGTCCGCCGGGCCCTGATGGACCCGCGTTCATAAACATGACGCCACCGACGCCGGGTCGCCTCCATCTCTAGGTTGTAGGTCATGGCGCCCTCTTCGCGAGATGCTTGAGGACGGCGATCATGTGCTTTTCCACCGCGCTTCGGGAGACTCCCAGCGCTTCGGCCGTCTCGGTGTGGCTCAGCCCCTCCAGCTTGTGCAGCCGGAACACCCGCTGGGTCTGCGGGCCGAGCTCGCCCACCGCCTGCACGATGAGCGCGAGCCTCTGGCGGGCGTCGAGGGTGTCCAGCGCATCGGGGGCGTCGTCGACCTCCGGGCCACCCACCCCGCCCTGGTTCACCTCGCGCCAGGCGCGCTCCCGCGCCGCGCTGCGCCGCTCGCCGCGCAATCGGTCCAGCATCAGGTTGGAGCCGAGGCGGTAGAGGTAGCTCGCCGGGCTTTTCACCTCGACGTCCGCCTCGCTGGTCAACAGACGCAGGTAAATCTCCTGCACCAGGTCCTCGGCCGCGGCGGCCGATCGCAGGCGCACGGTGAAGAACCGCACAAGGTCCTCGCGGCGCTGCATATAGGCCTCGATGAGAGCAGGATTGCCCTTCCGCGCCAATGGTGTCCCCGAGGTTGCCGCCGGAGTTCGTATGCCGGCAAGGCTCACCACCGTGCGTCGCGGGCGATGTCAAGCACGGCCTGCCTCAGAAACCGCGCGTCAGGCGTAGGCCGAGCGTGCGCGGCCGGAGCGGCGTTTGCTGGGTGGCCCGCGCGCGGCTGAACGGATTGCCGAAGGCGAAGGTGTTGGCCGAGCCGTCGGTCACGTTGTTGAGGTAGGCCTCGATCCGCCAACGGGGGTTGGACAGGGCGACCGCCAGCCGGCCCGTGGCATAGCCCCCCATCAGGTTGGCATTGCCGGCGTCGAAAGTGACGTAGGAACTGCCCACATAGGACGCCTGCGCCGAGGCCTCGCCCGTGAAGCCGCGGCCGACCGGCCAGCGGTAGCGCAGGTCGGCCGACGCCGTTCCGTAAGGCACGCCGGGGAGCCCCTTGTCGGGGGTGGCCGGCAACAGCCGCGTCGTGCGGGTGAGTTGAGGATCGTTGACCAACGCGCTTGCGCGGACCTGCAGGCGCTCGTCCGGCCGCCAGAGGATTTCGGCCTCGAGCCCGGTGTTGGAGGCGTCGCCGACATTCACCGTCAGCGGCAGGCCGTTGGTGAAGTACTGGTCGGTCTGCACCGAGCGCCACTCGGCGTGGAACAGGGCCGCCCGCAGGATCAGCCGTCCGTCGAACAGCGGCGCGACTCCGCCGATTTCGTAGTTCCACATCCGGTCGGGCTTGAAGGCGCTCGCCACGACCACCAGTCCCGGATTGCTGCGGGCGAAGGACGGCAGGTTGAAGCCCCCGGCCCGGTAGCCCTCCTGGACCTCCGCGTAGATCACCACGTCCGGGGCGATCGCGTAGCTCAGCCGCAGTTTCGGCGCGACGCCACCGGTCGTCTGGCGGCCATGCGCCGCTTCGTCCGGCTCGCCGGCGAAGCCGAAGTCATTGCCGGCCGTCGACACCCGCGTCACGAAACCCCTCAGCCCGCCGGTGAGCGTGATCTTGGAGGTCAGATCATAGCCGGCCTCGCCATAGACCGCCTCCTCGGCCAGTTCATCGCGCCGGCGATAGAGCGATAGCGGCGCAAGGTTGCCCGACGCGAAGCTGAGGGTCGCCGCATCGGTTTCATCGGTGTGGGTCGCGAAGACGCCGGCCAGCCATCGCAGGCGGCCAGGGGCCGTGGAGGTCAAGGTGGCCTCGATCACGCCCAGCTTCACCCGCCGCATTTCGGCGAACGCCCTGACCGTGTTGCCGCGGCCCACCGCCGTGAAGGCGCCGGTCGCGTCGTAGATCGTATCGAGCCCGTGCTCCACAAGGCCGGCCGAGATCTTGAAGTCCGCCAGCGAGCCTGAGTGGACCAGCCCCAGGCTGAGCTCGGTGAAGTCGTTGTCGTGCGGCTCGCGCACCCGGGTGTCCTGGGTCAGGGGTCCGAATCGACCCTGCGTGTATTGGCCGCCGGCGGTGTTGATCGACTGCTGCGCGACGTTGACGTTGAAGCGCCAGCTGGAGCCCAGCTCCGTCGCCCAGGCCAATCGGCCGCCCGATCGGCGCGTGCGATTGAGATTGGTGAGATGCAGGATTGGATTGTCGAGGTAGCCGCCCCGGTCGTCCTGGTAGACCACCGCCCGGATCGCCCCCCTGCCGGCCGCGACCGGCACGTTGAGCATCGCTGCAACGCCCGCGGACGCCGCGCCGTGCTCAGTGGCCGCGGCGCTGACCTCCACCCAGCCTCCGAAGGCGGCCGGGTTCGGCTTGGCGGTGACGATCCGCACGATGCCGCCAATCGAGCCCGAGCCGTAGAGCGTGCCCTGCGGTCCCCGGAGCACCTCCACCCGATCCACGTCGACCAGCCGCAGGTCGGGGTCCGGCGCGTCGTAGGTGATCGGCAGGTCATCGAGATAGAGGCCCACCGTCGACTGGGTCTTGCCGGTGAACGAGCCGTCGGACAGCCCGCGCACGAAGATCTTGTTCCGGCCCTGGCCGAGATTGGTGACCGTCACCCCGACGAACTGCGAGGCGACGTCCTCGAAGCTGTCACCGCCGAGCCGCTGCAGGGCCGGGCCGATGAGCGCGCTGGCCGCATAGGGGGTTCCGATCAGCGGTTCGGGGCGCCGCTCGGCGGTCACCACGAGGGTCGTGAGCGGCGAGACGCCGGACGCGTGGTCGGCGGCGCCGGGCGTCGGCGCCGCGGCCCTGCCCCGGCCGGTGATCTTGAAGGTCCGGGCGTCCAGGACGGTGAAGCCGCAGCCGGGCGGCAGCATCCTGGCGAGCGCCGTCTGCGCGGCCATCGAGCCCGACACCGGCCGGCTCCGGCCGCCGCAGCCGGGGGCCGGCAGCCCGCCCACCGAGACGTCGGCCTGGATGGCGAAGCGGACCAGCGCCTGCTCCAGCGGCTCGACGGGCAAGCGGAAGATCCGCGCCGCGGCCTGCGCCGCGCCGG
>JAQGIX010000426.1 GCA_028290925.1 Phenylobacterium sp.
CCACCTCCGAGCGGGCGCCGATGAAGCAGTTGTCCTCGATGATCGTCGGATTGGCCTGCAGCGGCTCCAGCACCCCGCCAATGCCGGCGCCGCCGGAGATGTGGCAGTGCTTGCCGATCTGGGCGCAGGAGCCGACGGTGGCCCAGGTGTCGACCATGGTGCCTTCGTCGACGTACGCGCCGATGTTCACGAACGACGGCGTCAGCACCGCGCCCTTGGCGATGAACGAGCCCTTGCGGACCACCGTCCCGGGCAGGCAGCGGAAGCCGGCGGCGGCGAAGCGGGCGGCGTCCCAGCCGGTGAACTTCAGCGGGACCTTGTCCCAGTAGGGCCCCGGCGCGTCGGCCTCGACGATCTGGTTGGCGGTCAGGCGGAAGAACAGCAGGATGGCCTGCTTGGCCCACTGGTGGGTGGTCCAGGCGCCGTCCGCGCCGCGGGTCGCCACGCGCAGCGTCCCGGCGTCCAGGCGCTCGATGGTCTCCAGCACCGCCTCGCGGACCGGGCCACGGGTGTCGGTGGTGATCGCCTCGCGATCGTCCCAGGCCTGCTCGATGACGCGCTTCAGGTCGTCCATTCAGGCGGCCTCCCTCAGCTGGGCGTCCCTGAGGAAGGGCGCGAGCTTGTCGGTTCTGTAGGTCACGAAGGGCGCCGTCGAGGCGGGCGCGTGCGGGCCGACCAGCACGGTGGTCATGCCAAGTTCGGCCGCCGGCGCGAGGTTGCGCTCGGAGTCCTCGAAAAAGGCGGTCGCGGCCGGATCGATGTGGTGGGCGGCGTTCATCCGCTGAAAGGCCAGGGGATCGGGCTTGGGCACGTAGTCGAAGGAGCCGATGTGGAAGACCTCGTCGAACAGGTGGGCGAGGCCCAGGCGGTCGAGCACGCGGCGGGCGTGGACGTCGTCGGCGTTGGTGAAGATCAGCCGCCGGCCGGGCAGGCGTTCGATGGCGGCCACGAGCTCGGGGTCGCGGGCCAGGCTCTCCAGCGACAGGTCGTGGAAGACGGCGTGGAACTCTGCCGGATCGACGCCGTGGTGCAGGGTGAGGCCCGTGAGGCTCAGGCCATGGTCCTTGAGATAGACCTTCTGCAGCTTGAAGGCCTCGTCGCGCTCCAGGCCCGTGACCTTCATGACGAAGGCGGTGATGCGGCGCTCGATCTCGCCCATGAAGCCGCTCTCGACCGGATAGAGGGTGTTGTCCAGGTCGAACAGCCAGGTGGTGACGTGCCGGAGATCCGCGCTCATTTGCAGACCAGCGTGCCCGCCCCGTGCTCGGTGAACAGCTCGACCAGCATGGCGTGCGGCCGCCGGCCATCGAGGATGACCACGGCCTCCACGCCGGCTTCGATCGCGGCGATGGCGGTCTCCAGCTTGGGGATCATGCCGCCGGTGGCGACGCCGTCGGTGATGGCCTTGCGGGCCTCGGCGACGGTGAGCTGGCGCATCAGCTCGCCCTTGGCGTCGAGCACACCGGCCACGTCGGTGAGCAGCAGCATGCGCTTGGCGCCCAGCGCGCCGGCCAGCGCGCCGGCCACCGTGTCGGCGTTGATGTTGTAGGTCTCGCCGGTCGCCGAGACCCCGATCGGGGCGACCACGGGGATGTAGTCCTCATCGGCGTAGATCAGCGCCTGGATCAGCTTCGGATCGACTTTCTTCGGCTCGCCCACGAAGCCCAGGTCCACCATCCGCTCGACCTCGGAGTCCGGGTCCTTGGTGGTGCGGGTGACCTTCTCGACGGTGATCAGCCGGGCGTCCTTGCCGGAGAGGCCCACGCCGCGCACGTCGGCCTCGGCGCCGGCCTGGGTGATCCAGTTGGCGATCTCCTTGTTGATGGCGCCGGAGAGGACCATCTCGGCCACCTCCATGGTGGCTTCGTCGGTGATGCGCAGGCCGTCGATGAAGGTCGACTTGACGCCGGCCTTGGAGAGCCAGGCGGAGATCTGCGGGCCGCCGCCGTGCACCACCACCGGGTGGACGCCCAGCATCTTGAGCAGCACGGCGTCGGCGGCGAACAGCTTCGCCGCCTCGTCCTCGCCCATGGCGTGGCCGCCGTACTTGATGACCACGGTCGAGCGGTCATAGGTCTGGATGTAGGGCAGGGCCTCGGCGAGCGTCTTGGCGGTCGCCCATCCTTGACCCTGGCCTTGGGTGTCGTCGCTCAACTTGGCCCACTCCGCTCGTCGGAGCGCTCCGATAGCGGACGCGCCGCCCCCTGTCACCTTCGCGGCCTCGTGCTAAGCGTGGCCAGGATTGGGCCGGCGTGGGGGATTCCATGAAAATGTTGCGCGTGGCGGCCGTGGCCGCAGCGGCCTGGGGGCTAGCGTTCGGGGCGCAGGCGAAGACCGTGGCGGTCTCGGCCGACCGGGTTCTGGATGTGGCCACGGGTCGCTATGTGGACCACCCGCTGGTGGTGATCACCGACGGGCGGATCGCGGCGATCGAGCGGCAGGGCGATGCGGTCCCGGCCGGCGCTGAGCGGGTCGACCTGCCGGGCGTGACCCTGCTGCCCGGGCTGATCGACATGCATGTGCACCTGACCACCTCGCCCTACTACCGCGGCTACACGTACCTGCAGTTCACCGACAGCTTCTGGCCGATCATCGCCACCGAGCACGCCAAGGCGACGCTGGAAGCGGGCTTCACCACGGTGCGCAACGTGGGCTCGTACAACTACGACGACGTGGGCTTGCGCCAGGCGATCGACACCGGCCACGTCCCGGGGCCGCGGATCATCGCAGCGGGCTACGCCATCGGCTCGACCGGCGGGCACTGCGACTCGACCTTCTTCCCGCCGTCGATGAAGCAGAAGGATCCGTCGGTGATCGACACCCCCGACGAAGGCCGGCGGATGGTGCGCGAGATGCACAAGTACGGCGCCACGGTCATCAAGATCTGCGCCACCGGCGGGGTGTTCAGCCACGGTGATACGCCGGGCGCCCAGCAGCTCACCGTCGAGGAGATCCGGGCGATGGTCGACGAGGCGCACCGCACCGACATGAAGGTGGCGGCCCACGCGCACGGCGCCGACGGCATC
The DNA here is from genome assembly GCA_028290925.1 of Phenylobacterium sp. Taxonomy (GTDB): domain Bacteria; phylum Pseudomonadota; class Alphaproteobacteria; order Caulobacterales; family Caulobacteraceae; genus Phenylobacterium. The sequence continues at coordinate 3,027 of JAQGIX010000426.1, forward strand.
AAGGCGGCGATCCTCGGCGGGGTCGACACCATCGAACACGCCAGCCTGGTGGATGACGAGGGGATCAAGCTCGCGGTCCAGCACGGCGCCTACTTCGGCATGGACATCTACAACACCGACTACACCCAGTCGGAGGGTAAGAAGAACGGCGTCCTGGAGGAGAACCTCAAGAAGGATCGCGACATCGGCGAGATCCAACGGGAGAACTTCCGCAAGGCGCTCAAGGCCGGCGTGAAGATGATCTTTTCCTCGGACGCCGGGGTCTATCCGCACGGGACCAATGCGCGGCAGTTCGCCACTATGGTGCGCTATGGCGCGACGCCGCTGCAGGCGATCCAGACCGCGACGCTCAACGCGTCCCGGGCGCTGGGCGGCGACTGGACCCACGACGTGGGCCAGGTGGCGGTGGGCCGCTACGGCGACCTGGTGGGCGTGAAGGGCGATCCGCTCAGCGATGTCACCGTGCTCGAGCGGCCGGTGTTCGTGATGAAGGGCGGCGAGGTCGTTCGCCGCGCGCCCTAGAGGCCGCAGGCCGCCAGGATCTCGGCGCGGAGTTCGGCGATGCCGGGGCCCTTGGCGGCGGAGGTGGCCAGCACCCGCGGGAAGGCCGCGGCGCGCTTGGAAACCTGGGCCAGGGTCTTGGCGGTGACCGCCTCGACCTCGGCGGGCTTCAGCTTGTCGGCCTTGGTGAGCACGATCTGGTAGGAGACGGCGGCCTCGTCCAGCGCCTCGAGCGCCTCGGAGTCGACGGCCTTCAGGCCATGGCGGGCGTCGATCAGCAGGTAGGCGCGCTTCAGGTTCGTGCGGCCGCGCAGATAGTCGCGGCCGAGGTTCTGGAACTTGTTGGCGGCGCCGCGGCTCACCTTGGCGAAGCCGTAGCCGGGCAGGTCGACCAGGCGGAGCTTCTCGTCGGCGACGAAGAAATTCACCTCGCGGGTGCGACCCGGCTCGTTGGAGGCGCGCGCCAGTTTCAGGCGGCCGGTGACGGCGTTGATCAGCGAAGACTTGCCGACGTTGGAGCGGCCGGCGAAGGCCACCTCCGGCATGTCGTCCGGCGGCAGGTCATCCATGCTGACACAGCCCATCATGAAACGGACATCGTGGGCGAAGAACTTGCGCGCCGCCTCCAGCGCCTCGGCGTCGAAGAGGCCGTCTTCCTCTGGAGGGGTCTCGCTCACCCGGCCGTGCTCGGGCGGCCGGTGACCCGGCCGATGATCCGGTCGATCGGGTTGTCGACCTTGAAGCGGCGCATGATCACGTACTGCTGCAGGGTGGTGAGCACGTTGGACCAGGTCCAGTAGATCAACAGGCCGACGGCGAAGGGCGCCATGATGAAGGTGAAGATGATCGGCATCAGCTGGAAGATCTTCTGCTGGGCCGGGTCCGGCGCCGGCGGGTTCATCGAGGTCGAGAGCCACATGGTCAGGCCGTAGATCAGCGGCATGACCCCGATGTGCAGGCTGGTGTCGAGGATGCCGCCGATCATCGGCAGGTGGGCCGGACTCCAGGGGATCAGGCCGAACAGGTTCCAGACCGTGGTCGGGTCGCGCGCCGAGAGGTCCTGGATCCAGCCGAGGAACGGCGCGTGGCGCATCTCGATGGTGACGGTCAGCACCTTGTAGAGCGAATAGAAAACCGGGATCTGCAGCAGGATCGGCAGGCAGCCGGCCAGCGGGTTGACCTTCTCGCGCTGATAGAGGGCGAGCATCTCCTGCTGCTGCTTGGCCGGGTCGTCCTTGTATTTCTTGCGCATCTCCTCGACGAGCGGCTGGACCTTCTTCATCTTGCTCATCGACTCGTAAGATTTGTTGGCGAGCGGGAAGAAGATGGCGCGCACCACCACGGTGAGCAGCAGGATCGAGATCCCGACGCTGCCGACGTGCTGGTAGAGGTAGAGCAGGAACGAGAAGATCGGCCGGGTCAGGAACCAGAAGTGGCCCCAGTCCACGGCGTCGGTGAAGCGCGGGATGCCCAGGCGGTTTTCGTAGTCGGCGAGCAGCGGCACCACCTTGGCGCCGGCGAAGAAGTGGGTGGTCTCGGTGGTCTGCTGGCCGGGCGCCACGGTGCGGGGCTGGCCCACCACATTGGCGTCGAACACGTCGAGGCCGCCGGCCTTGGTGTCGCGGAACTGGCCGGTGACCCGCTCGCCCTGGTTGGGGATCAGCGCCGACAGCCAGTACTTATCGGTGATGCCGACCCAGCCGCCCTTGGAGGGCAGCTCCGGCCCGCCGCCGTTCTTGGCCCATTCCTTGTACTTGAGGAGGGTCAGCGTCGGCTTCTCGAGGCCGGTGGCGCCCACCGCGCCCTCATGGACGATGGAGCTGTTGGCGCTGGCCGGCAGGCCCTGGCGCTGGATCGAGCCGTAGGGCGCGAGCACGATCGGTGCGGCCGTCGCATTGGCCACCGTGTCGGTGACCGTGAACATGAACTTGTCGTCGACTTCGACCTTGCGGGTGAAGGTCAGGCCCTGGCCGTTGTTGTAGGTCAGCACCACCGGCGAGCCGGGGGCCAGGGTCGAGCCCTGGGCCACGGTCCAGACGGTGTCGGCGGTGGGCAGGCCGGCGACATTGGCGCCGGTCCAGCCGAACTCGGCGAACCAGTCGTGCTGGGCGCCCTCAGGGCGCAGCAGCTCCACCGGCGGGGAGTTCTTGTCCACCGTCTCGCGGTACTGGGTGAGGAACAGGTCGTCGATCCGCGCGCCCTTCAGCGAGACCGAGCCCTTCAGGGACGGGGTGGCGATCGGCAGGCGGGGGCTGGCGGCCAGCGCCGACTGGCGGGTGACCACGGGGGGGACCTTCAGCGGGACGCCGGGTCCCGTGACCGAGGCGGCGGGGCCCTGCGCCTGGGCGACGGCCGCGGCGTGGGCGACCTCGACCTGCCTACGCTTCGAGGCCGGCTCCAGCACGAAGAAGTTGTAGAGCACGAAGAGCGCGAAGGCGCACACGAGGAAGATGATCGTGTTGCGGGATTCGTCTTGCATCGGCGGGCGGACGCTCAATCGTCTTTTGGGGGAGGGACGGACGGGGTGCGGGTTTGCGCCGAGCTGTCGCGGTCGGCGGCGAGCCTTATCAGCGCGCTTTTCACATCGTCAAGCAGACGCTCCCAGGGCCGGGTGGTCACACCGCCGCGGGCGATGAACACATAGTCGAAGCCGGGCCGCGCCAGATCGGGCAACAGCAGCCTCGCCGCCTCGCGCATCCGCCGCTTGGCGCGGTTGCGGTGGACCGCCCCGCCGATCCGCTTGGTGGCGGTGAAGCCGGCCCGCACCAGGGCCGCCTGGTCGGGGTTTCCGTCTCGCGGACGCGCCTGGACGACCACCGCGCCGCGGGCGCAGGAGGGCGCACGCGCGCAGGCCAGGAAGTCGGCGCGTTTCCTCAGGCGTTCGATGATCAGCTCGGCGTCGGCCATGCCGACACCATATAGGAAGCCGCTCAGGCGCTCAGGCGCTTGCGGCCCTTGGCGCGGCGGCGGGCGAGCACCTTCTGTCCATTCTTGGTGGACATGCGCAGACGGAAGCCGTGACGGCGCGCGCGCACGAGGCGAGACGGCTGAAAGGTGCGCTTCACAACTGGGCTCCGGGTCGAAAATCGAGCGGCGGTGGATATCTTCAAGGGGGCTCGGTGTCAACCGCGGTGGTCCGGCGGGGGCTCACGCGGAGGAGCGCCGGCAATCATCCGAGGGTCGATCTTCATCTCGGCTTGGGTCCCCGCCTTCGCGGGGATGAGCGGGTTGAGGGAGCCCCACGTGAAGGTCGAGAGCTTCCGTGGAGAAGGCCTCGTCCAGGGGATGGCGCCTGGGGTTTAGAAGCCGGCCCGGCCGTCGCCAGGCGCGCGCGAGGCAACCAAACCCGCGGTGGGGGCTTCATGTTGCATGCCCCGCATCGTCACGACCTGCCCGACCACCGGACAAACGGTCCCCACCGGCTACCGCTCGGCCGATCTCGACCTCGAGCACCTCGCCGGCCCGATGTCGTTCCGCTGCACCGCCTGCGAGAAGGTGCACGCCTGGACGGCGACCGACGTCAGCATCGAGGCCACGGCCCGCTTCGTCGCCTGACGCGGACTAGTCCTCGTCTTCTTCGTCGTCCGGCAGGTCCTCGACCAGGGCCGGCTCGCCGTTGCGCATCAGTTCGCCGTTGGGGCCGCGGTTTCCCAGCAAGGCGTCCATGACCGCCGCCGGGACGGTGTGCGGGCCCTTCTTGTCGCGTTCCATGTCTGCGCCGCTCCGGTTCTCGGCCTGTGGCCGTGCGTCGGGATCAGCGCGCCTGCCAGGCCTATTGTTCCCCGAGCCGACGTTAGCGGCGCCGGGCGGTGAAATAGGCCTCCAGCAGGCTCGCAAGCTCGAGCTCGCGTAGGTCGGCGTCGGCGGCCAGCTTTTGGGGTTCCGGGGGCAGCGCTCGAAGCGGACCCTCGGAGGGTCCCATAAGGGTGGAAACTGGAGATCGATCGTAGCATGATCCCGCTAGGCTGAGGTCTTGCTGGGGGCGGCGATGGATGAGGGTTCTCTCGACAGCGGCATTCTGCATCCCCTCGACGCGATGAGCGTCTCGCAGGATCACCACACCGTGCTGCTCGAGAATGAGACGGTCAGAGTGCTCGATACGCGCTTGGGTCCCGGCGAGCGGACGCCGGTGCACACCCATCAATGGCCGGCGGTGTTCTACGTGCTGAGCTGGAGCGAGTTCATTCGCTATGATCCGGACGGAACGGTGCTCATGGACTCTCGATCGGCGCCGAGCGAACCCGAAATCGGCGGAGCCTTCTGGGGCGTTCCTCTGGTTCCGCACTACGTCAGAAACGTCGGCGACCGAGACCTGCATATCATCGCCACAGAACTGAAGCGGTTATGATCGCCCTACGTCGCGGTGCATTCTTCGGATCGCCCTGATCGACGGAGGTCAGCATCGAGGCGACGTCCCGGTTCGTGGTCGCCTGACGAGGGCTAGTCCTCGTCCTCGTCGTCCGGCAGGTCCTCGACCAGGGCCGGCTCGCCGTTGCGCATCAGTTCGCCGTTGGGGCCGCGGTTGCCCAGCAGGGCGTCCATGACCCCCGCCGGGACGGTGTGCGGGCCCTTCCTGTCGCGTTCCATGTCTGCGCTCCGGTTCCTCGGCCTGTGGCCGTGCGTCGGGATCAGCGCGCCGGCCAGGCCTATTGTTCCCGGCTGCGTGGCCCGGCGCTAGCGTGGCGCGGCTTGCAGAGCGACGCGGCGGCGTCGACAGTGGGCCGGGGGACTTCCGCATGAAACACCGCGCCTTCGCCGCCCTGGTCGTGTTGGCCTTGGCGCCATGGACCACCTCGACCGCGCTGACAGCGGAGCCGGCCGCCGCCGAGACGCCAGCCGCCGCGCAGGGCCGTCGCGTCCTCGACGCGCTGACCACCGGGGACGACGCCAGCTTCCTGACCTTCATCCACCAGGCCTCCCCGCGCTCGAAGCTCTCCGACGCCGAATGGCTGGAGCTGCGTTCGCACCTCCGAAAGCTGAAGTTCCATGGGCTGTTGGCGACGACGCCGACCACCGCAGATATTTCGGTCTTCGACGGCGAGCGCGACAGCTGGGCGCGCCTGCTGGTCACGGTCGAACCCGAACCGCCGCACGCCATTGCGACCGTCGGCATCCGCGGCGCCCGCCGTCCCGCCGACGTTGCGCCGCCGCCGAAGCTGCAGCCCGTCGAACTGATCGCGGCGACGAAGGCCAGGCTGGACGTCGAGACGACGGCGGACAAGTTCTCCGGCGCGGTGCTGATCGCCAAGGACGGCAAGCCGATCTTCACCGGCGCCTACGGCCTGGCCGATCGCCAGGCGCATGCGCCGATCACGCCGGAGACCCAGTTCCGCTACGGCTCCATGGGCAAGATGTTCACAGCGGTCTCGATCCTGCAGCTGGCGCAGGCCGGCAAGCTCGACCTGACCGCGCCGATCGGGCGCTATCTGGCGGACTATCCGAACAAGGACATCGCGACCAAGGTCACCGTCGAGAACCTGCTGACCCACACCGGCGGCACGGGCGACATCTTCGGGCCGGAGTTCACAGCCCACCGCCTGTCGCTGCGCGAGGCCACGGACTACGTCGCGCTGTTCGGCGCCCGGCCCCCGGAATTCCCGCCGGGATCGCGCGTGGTCTACAGCAATTACGGGTTCATCCTGCTGGGGCGCATCGTCGAGGCGGCGAGCGGCCTCACCTATGACGACTATGTGCAGCGGCACATCTATGGGCCCGCCCACATGACCGCCACCGGCATGCTTCCGGAGACCGTTCGGTTGCCGCGCCGGGCCATGGGCTACACCAGCGAGCACGGCCAGCTGAGGTCCGCGGCGGACAGCCAGCCCTACCGCGGCACGCCGGCCGGCGGCGGCTATTCGACGGTGGGCGACCTGCTGCGTTTCGGAAACGCGCTGACCTCGGGCCGCCTGCTCGACGCCGAGCACCTGAAGCGCCTGACCACGGGCGGCATCAAGGGCCCGGACGGGACCTTCTACCGCTACGACTTCGGCGGGTTGACGTCGGAGGGCCTGCGCTTCATCGGCCATGCCGGCGGCGCGCCGGGCATGAACGGGGAGCTGCGGGTGTTCCCCGACAGCGGCTACACGGTGATCGTGCTGGCCAATCGCGATCCGCCGATCGGCACGGTCATCGGCAGCTTCATCAGCGACCGGCTTCCCTGATCGCCGGAGATCACGCGGCTCAGTCCGCGAGCGTCACCACCACCGGGCCGCGGCGGGTGGCGACCAGCGTGTGCTCGTACTGGACGGTGGGCTCGCGGCCCAGCGGGCGGAGCGTCCAGCCGTCGCCGGTCTCCTCGACCCAGTCGCCGCCCAGCGACAGGAAGGGCTCGATGGTGAAGACCAGGCCCTCGGGGATCCGCCGCTGGTCGGTCGGATCGGCCCAGGTGGCGATCTCCTTGGGCTCCTCGTGCAGACCCTTGCCGACGCCGTGGCTCGCGAGGTTGCGGATCAGGCTGTAGCCGTTCTTGGTGGCGAAGGCCTCGATGGAATTGCCGATCTCGCTCAGCCGGCCGCCGGCCTTCACCGCGCGGATGCCGGTCCACAGCGCCCGGCGGCCGTCGCGGCACAGGCGCTCGATCCTCGCAGCTGTCGGCGGCACGGTGAAGCTCGCGCCGGTATCGGCGAAGAAGCCGCCGACCTCAGCCGAGACGTCGATGTTGATCAGGTCGCCGGCCGTCACGCGGCGGTCGTCGGGGATGCCGTGGGCGACGTCGGGGCCGATGGAGATGCAGGTGGCGCCCGGGAAGCCGTAGGTGATCTCCGGCGCCGAGCGGGCGCCCTCGCGCTCCAGCATCGCGCGGCCGAGGTCATCGAGCTCCTTGGTGGTGATGCCCGGCTCCAGGGCCGCGCCCATGGCGGCGAGCGCCCGGGCGACGATGCGCCCCGCGAGCTTGAGCTTCTCCAGATCGTCGTCGTGGCCGATGGTCATGAGCTTACAGGTCCGGTCTGATGATGGTCTTGCCGATCACCTTGCGGTCGGCGAGGGAGTCGAAGGCGGCGCGCCAGTCGGCGAGCGGATATTCCGCGTCGACGCGGGGGCGGACCTTGCCGTCCTCGGCGAGCTTCCAGATGGCGGCGTGGTTCTCCGCCCCCTTGTCGGGGAACTGGCGGCCGTACTCGCCGGCCCGGACGCCGATCACCGAGAAGCCCTTGATCAGGGCGATGTTGACCGGCAGCACCGGCAGGCGGCCGGAGGTGAAGCCGATGGACAGGATGCGGCCGCCGAAGGCGATGCAGCGGAGGCTTTCGTCGAAGACGTCGCCGCCCACGGGGTCGTAGATCACGTCGGCGCCGCGCCCGCCGGTCAGCGCCTTGACCGGCTCGCGGAAGCCGCGCGTGATGTTCACGGTGGCGTCGGGGGCGTATTCGGCTTCCAGCACCGCCAGCTTGGCGTCGGAGGCGGAAGCCGCGATCACATGTGCGCCCAGGAGGCGGGCGAGGTCGACGGCGGCCAGCCCCACGCCGCCGGCCGCGCCGTGAACCAGCACCCACTCGCCGGGCTGCACGCGGGCGCAGCGGACCAGGGCGACGTAGGCCGTGAGGTAGGCGACGGGATAGCCGGCGGCCTGGGCGAAGCTGAGGGTGTCGGGCTTGCGGTGCAGGCCGGCGGCCGGCAGCACCACATATTCCGCGAAGCCGCCGCGGCCGCCGCCGGCCACCGGATCACCGAGCCGGAAGGCGGTGACGCCCTCGCCCAGCGCATCGACTTCGCCGGCCAGCTCCATGCCGGGGACGAAGGGGACCTGCGGCTTGTGCTGGTGCTCGCCGCGGGTCTGCATGAGGTCGGGAAAGTTGACCGCCGCGGCGCGGACCTTGACGCGCACTTCGCCGGGGCCCGGTTCAGGGGCCGCGATGTCCTTGACGACGCAGCCGGCGTAGTCGGCGGCGAGCTGCTCGACCACCAGGGCCCGCATTAGGGACGCCGGCATCAGGCGATCCGGCCTTCGAAACCCTCGCGCGCCAGGCCGGCGATCTCGCGGCAGGCGACGTCGGCGCAGGGGACCGCGCCGGTGAAGGCCGTGAAGCCGTGGGAGAGGCCGTCGTAGCAGCGGTAGACCACCGGCACCCCGGCCGCCTTGAGCTTGCGGGCGTAGGCCTCGCCCTGGTCGACCAGCGGATCGAAGCCGGCGGTGACCACCAGGGCCGGCGCCAGGCCGGTGAGGTCCGGCGCGGCCAGCGGCGAGAGGCGCGGGTCGGCGGGATGATCCTCCGGGCCCATGTAATGGGCGGCGAACCAGTCGAGCAGGGCGCGGGTCAGCGGATAGGCCTCGCCGTAGATGGTCATGGAGGCGCCTTCACAGGCCATGTCCACCCAGGGGTAGATGAGCAGCTGCAGGGCCGGCTGCGGCTCACCCGCCGCCTTCAGGATCTGGCAGACCGCGGCGGCGAATCCGCCGCCCATGGAATCGCCGCCGATGGCGACCGCGCCCTGCGGCGCGCCGAACCTCGTCGCGTTCTCGCGGGCCCAGCGGTAGGCGCAGAGCACGTCGTCCAGGCCGGCCGGGAAGCGGTGCTCGGGGGCCAGGCGATAGTCCACCGACAGCACCGGGGCGCGGGCCCATTTGGCCAGGATGGTGCAGAACACATGCGCCGTCTCGAGGCCGCCGATCACCCCGCCGCCCATGTGGGCGTAGACCATCAGCGGCGCGGTCGGGCCCTGGGTGTCCGGCCGGTAGGCGCGTGCCGGGATCGGGCCGTTTTCGCTTTCAATGGCGAGGGGCTCGATGCTGACACCAGGCTCCGGCTCGCCGGTGACCAGCGCGACGCCGGCCTCGCTGGCGCGGCGGGCGTCCTGCGGCGACAGCAGCTGCATGGGCGGCGCGCCGCGGGCCTGGGCGGCGAGGAACTGGATGCGCGGATCGAGGGTGCGGCCGCCCTGGTAGACCACCCCGCCGCCCGACATCAGCCGCAGGATCGGCGCCGGCAGGCTGAGCAGCCTGTGGGCGATGAACCGCTGCGTCGAGACGCTGGGCATCAGGCGGGCGCCTTGGGCAGGCCCTTCAGGCCGTTGAGGATCATGGCGGTGGCGAACTCGGCGGCGCCCTTGGTGTCGACCGGCCGGCGCTCCAGCATCTTGTCGCCCACCTCGCGGGCCACCGCGATGCAGGCGGCGGCCATGTAGTCGGGATCGGAGACCGGGCCCTGGCGGCCGGCGATGGCCTGCTCCATGGCGTCGCGCACCTCGTTGAACACCGCGGCCATCTCCGGGGTCTCGCCCTGGATGTGGATGTGCGGCTCGTCCGGCGGCCGCCGCGCGATCCAGTTCTGGTGTTCGTCGGCGATGAACTCGAAATAGGCCTCCAGCGCGCGCGAGATGAAGGCCTCGAAGTCGCCCAAGGACTGCGCGCGGATGGCCTTGAGGATCGGGCCGAAGCGGTGGGCGCCGTCGTCGGCGAGGGCGGCGAACACCTCCTCTTTCGATCGGTAATAGTTGTAGAAGGTGCCGGCCGCGAGGCCGGTGCGGCGGATGATGTCGCGCACCGTGGCGGTCTCATAGCCCAGCTCGCCGAACACCTCGCGGGCGGCGTCCAGGATCGCCAGGCGGTTCTGGACCTTGGTCTGCTCGCGCTTGCCGACCGGGAGATAGGCGACCTGGGACATGCGGCTCCGGGAGACTCAGAAAGTGACGGGTGTCATTCTAGAGTGCGACGGTGGGTAAAGCCAGCATTCCTCTCCCCGAGGGGAGCGGCGATTCTCACACCGTCCGCTTGGCGCGGTCCTTTTCGTTGGCGCCGCGGATGGCGTCGCGGGCGGCTTCCCACTCCTCGTCGCCCCAGCTGGCGAGGTCGGTGCGGCCGCGGCCGGCCAGGTGGCCGCCGCCGTCGATGGCGATGGTCTGGCCGTTGACGTAGGCCGAGCCGGGATCCAGCAGGTAGACGGCGAGGTTGGCCAGCTCGCGCATCTCGCCGGTGCGGCCGAGCGGGATGGCGGGATCGGCCTGTTCGCGCTCGGCGGTCTGGCCGGGCGACAGGCGGGCCCAGGCGCCCTCGGTGGGGAAGGGGCCGGGCGCGATGGCGTTGAAGCGGACGCCGCGGTTGCCCCATTCGACGGCCAGCGACTGGGTCATGACGTTGAGGCCCGCCTTGGACATGGCCGAGGGCACGGTGAACGGCCCGCCGTGCCAGACCCAGGTGGTGAGGATCGAGACCACCGAGGCGTGCTGGCCGGCCTCCAGCCAGCGCTTGCCGGCGTCCAGGGTGACGAAGAACGAGCCGCGGAACACGATGTTGGCGATGGCGTCGAAGCCGCGGGGGGAGAGGTCCTCGGTGCGGCTGATGAAGTTGCCGGCGGCGTTGTTGACCAGGCCGGTCAGCGGACCGTCGGCCCAGACCCGGTCGAGCATGTCGTGGATGGCTTCGGGCACGCGGATGTCGCAGGCGAGGCCCACACACTTGCCGCCGTGGGCGTCGGTGAGCTGCTTGGCGGTCTCCTCGACCACCCCGCCGCGCCGGCCGCAGATATAGACCTCGGCGCCCAGCATCAGGCAGGCCTCGGCCATCACCCGGCCCAGGCCCGTGCCGCCGCCGGTGATCAGGATCCGCTGGCCCCGCATCAGGCCCTCGCGGAACATCAGGTCGGTCATGGATAGCTCGGCCACGGCGGCGTCCTCCTGGTCTGGTTGGACGCAGTGCGCGGCGCTGACGCCGGGGAGGTCAAGTACTCTCCTCTCCCCGCATGGCGGGGAGAGGAACTAGCCGGCGCGCTTGATGAGCTCCATGGCCGCGGCCGGGGCGCGGAGCTTCCCCTCGTGGATCACGAAGGCGTAGACGTCGCGCGGCGTCTTGCTGGCCTCCATGGGCGAGACCACCGGCAGGTCGGCCGGGCGGCCACCCTCCGCGTAGGCCGTGAAGCGGGCGGCCCAGCGGTCGAGGTCCTGCGGCGGATAGGCGGTCTCGAGCTCGTCGGAGCCGGTCTGCAGGCGGGCGTAGACCACCGGGCCGGTGACGTCGGCGATCAGCGGATAGGCGTTGTGGTCGGCCAGGCAGACGGCGGCGTCGTACTTGCGGGCCAGCGCGATGAACTCCGCGGTCTTGAAGCTCTCGTGGCGCGGCTCGACCACGTGGACCAGGGGCAGGCCGTCCAGGGTGCCCGGCAGCAGCTTGAGGAAGGCCTCGAAGTCGACGGGATCGAACTTCTTGGTCCCCATGAACTGCCACAGGATCGGGCCCAGCCGATCCCCGAGTTCGCTCAGCCCCTGGCCCAGGAACTTCTCCAGGCTCTCACCCATCTCGGCCAGCACCTTGCGGTTGGTGCAGAAGCGCGAGGCCTTCACCGCGAACTTGAAGCCGTCCGGCGTGGCCGCGCGCCACTTGGCCCAGCTGTCCGGCTTGAAGGTCGAGTAGTAGGTGCCGTTGACCTCGATGGCGCTCAGGTGGCGGGACGCATAGGCGAGCTCGTC
>JAQGIX010000432.1 GCA_028290925.1 Phenylobacterium sp.
TCCCATCTCGGTCATGATCTCGCGGTCGAAGCGCTCCTCGGCGTAGGCCGAGACCACCCGCGGCAAGAGCTTCTCCCGGGCGTAGGCGCGCGCCGCCTCCCAGACCATCCGCTCGTCCTCCGACAGGCGCGCGGCGAGATCCAGCGGATCGTCCCAGCGGAAGGTCTTCTGGCTCGCGGCCGTGTCGAGAGGCATCCAAAAATCTCCGAAAACCAATGCGGCGGCTTATGACCGGAAATCAGCTTTCCGGGTACTTATTTGGGACGAAAGCATCGCGCCGAAGGGCCGCAAGGGAAAGCGATCTCGACCGGGCCCGAAGCGGAATCGCGGCCGCGTCGGCGGCGTTGGCGCAACCCCGGCCCGTGTTGGGTGTTCCGTCTGCGACACGTATTCGCAAGGAACAGCCGAATGTCCGGCGCCGCCACCTTCCTGAGACCCTTCGCGCTGTTGGCGGCGATCGCCTTCGTGGCGGGTTTCTTCGGCTACCTGGCGCTTGGCCAACCGGACCGGGCCGTCGCGCAGATCAGCGTGCAGCCGGCGGCGGCCTCAGGGCCCGCCTCCGAGGACTGGAACCTCCCGCACCACATCTGAGGCGCGTGGCGGATCAGCCGCCGCGGGCGACGAACCAGCCGTTCTTGAAGCCCTCGTTCGCCTTGCCATAGGCGAAGGGCTGGCCTTCCGGCGTGGTGACGCGGCCCCCGGCCGCCTCCAGCACGGCGTGGCCGGCGGCGATGTCCCACTCCATGGTGGTCCCGTGGCGCGGATAGATGTCGGCCGCGCCCTCGGCGATCCGGCAAAGCTTGATCGAGGAGTCCATCGCCTCGCGGCGGTCGAAGCCGTACTGGCTCGCCAGCGCCTGGATGGTCTCCTCCTTCATGGTGTGGCTGATCAGCACCAGGGCCTCGCCGGCCGGCCAGGGCCGTACGCGCACCGGATGCGCCGCGCCGCCGTCGATGCGCTTCAGCGCCTTGCCCGCGGAGGTGAACCAGACCTCGCCGGTGGGCGGGGCGGCCACCGCGCCGGCCACCGGCCGGCCGTCCTGGATCAGGCCTATGTTGACCGTGAAGTTGGGATCGCCACGCACGAAGGCCTTGGTGCCGTCCAGCGGATCGACCAGGAAGAACCGCGGTCCGATGGCGTCGGGCGTGCCGAACTCGGCGGCGTCCTCCTCGGAGATGATCGGCACGTCTGGGAAGCGCGCGCGCAGCGCCTCGAGGATCAGCGCCTCGGCCCGATGGTCGGCCTCGGTCACCGGGCTCTCGTCGGCCTTGTGGGTGACCGCCAGTCCGGAGCGCCACAGCGGCAGGATCAGCCGCGCCGCCGCCTCACAGATCTCGGCCAGCTCAGGCCCCACGTCGTTCATCGAAAATCCCTCGGTCGCCCCCCGTCGGCAGGGGCTCTCTTATGGGCCGCGAGGCGTTTTCCAAAGGCTCAAATCACGCCAAGGTCCCGGCCATGACCGATATCCCGGCGCCCGACGACATTGCAGATCCCGCGGCGGTCCCGGCCGTGCGCGCCGCCGAGCTCGCCGCATTTCTGGCGGCGCGGATGTGCCACGACTTCATCAGCCCGGCGAGCGCCATCGTCTCGGGCCTCGACCTCTTGGAAGACCCCACCGCGCAGGACATGCGCGAGGAGGCCATGTCGCTGATCTCCGCCTCGGCGCGAAAGCTCTCCGACCTCTTGCAATTCAGCCGCGTGGCCTTCGGCGCCTCGGCCTCGGCCGAGACCTTCGACGCCCGCGAACTCGAGAAGCTGGCGCAAGGCGTGTTCGCCCACATGCGCGCCGAGCTGGTGTGGACCGTCGAGCCGGCCGCCCTCAACAAGGCGGCGGCGCGGGCCATCCTCAACCTCGCGCAGCTGGCCGGCGGGGCCCTGCCGACCGGCGGCGTGGCCCGCATCCGCGTGGTGCAGGAGGCGGGTTCCCTGGCCATCGCCGCCGACGCTTCCGGACCGCGCGCGCGCCTGCGGCCCGAGGTGCTGCGCGGCCTGCAGGGGCAGCCCCCGGGCGAGGGCCTGAACGGCCACTGGGTGCAGGCCTACTACGTGCATCTGTTCCTGGAGGACGCCGGCGGCCGGGTGTTCGCCGACGTGAGCGAGGAGCGGGTGGTGTTCGCCGCCACCGTCCCTGCCTGAGATTGGATCACCCGCCGGCGCCCATAGGCCTGGGTCGGCATGGGCGATGCGGGGGTGATGGTCGATTTCCACGGCTGCTTCCCGCTTCGGAGAGGCGCCGCTGGATCGTCCCGATCGCGCCGTCGCTACCGCTCCTTAACCAAACCGGCGCGACAACAGGGCGGGGGAGAGGAGCCTTCGCGCTTGAAGACCTGTCTTGTGGTCGATGACAGTCGGGTGATCCGCAAGGTCGCCCGCCGGATTCTCGAGGACCTGGGCTTCCAGGTGGCCGAGGCCGGCGACGGCGCGGACGCGCTGTCGTTTTGCCGCTCGACCATGCCCGACGCCATCCTGCTCGACTGGCACATGCCGGTGATGGCCGGGCCGGAGTTCCTGAAGCGGCTGCGGCTGGAGCCCGGCGGCGAGGAGCCGCGGGTGATCTTCTGCTCCGGCGAGACGCAGATCGAGCGCATCCGCGAAGTCCTGGAGTCGGGCGCCGACGAATTCATGATGAAGCCCTTCGACGCCGACATCATGGTCGGCAAGCTGGCGGCGGCGGGGGTCGTATGACGCCGCGCGAGCGCGACTATGTGGCCGGCCTGTGCGCCGCGCGCGCCGGCCTGAACATCGAGACCGAGCGCCCCTACCTGCTGGAGAACCGGCTGGGGGTGCTGGCCCGCTGCGAGGGCTATGGTTCGATCTCCGAGCTTGTCCGGGCGGTTCATGACCGCGGCGAGGAACGGCTCGTCTGGGCGGTGGTGGAGGCGCTCGCGCCGGCCCAGACCGCCTTCTTCCGCGATCCCGAGGCGTTCGCCGCCATGGGGCGTGAACTCGAGGCCGCCGCGGCGCGCGGCGCGGTCCGGGTGTGGAGCGCCGCCTGCGGCTCGGGCCAGGAAATCCACTCCATCGCCATGCTGCTGGAGGAGCGCGGCGTCGAGGGCGTCGAGCTGTTCGCCTCCGACCTCAACGAACGCCTGCTCGAGAAGGCCCGCCTCGGGCTCTACAGCCCCTTCGAGGTCCAGCAGGGCCTCTCGGCACGCCGCCTGGTCCGCCATTTCGCCAACGTCGACGAGGCCTTCGGGCTGGATCCTGACCTGCGGCGGCAGGTGAAGTGGCGGCGGCTGAACCTTTTGGACACGCCGACCGGCGTCGGGACCTTCGACCTGATCCTCTGCCGCTATCTGCTGGGTTCGTTGCTGCCCGCGGCGCGCGAACGGGTGCTGGCCAACCTGGCCTCGGCCCTGCGGCCGGGCGGCCGGCTGGTGCTGGGCGCGACGGAGGCGGCTTCCGCCGCCAGCGGCCTCGTCCCGGTCCCCGGCCTGCCGGGCGCTTTCGAGCTGCCGGCGCGGATCCGCGCGGCGGCCTGAGGCCCAAGCAAAAACCCCGCCGTGATCACGACGGGGTTTCTCAAACGCCA
>JAQGIX010000026.1 GCA_028290925.1 Phenylobacterium sp.
CGCCGCACGACGCCGCGCCGGATGAGCGCGCCCCGCAGGGCTCCAGGGTGACGTAGGCCGTCGCGCCCCGGGCGCTCGGGCCGGCCTGGTCCAGGGCGACTTCCTCGGCGTGCGGACGCCCGCCGTCCCCGGTGGCGCCCTCGCCTATGATCTCGCCGTCCCTGACGATCACGCAGCCGACCGCAGGGTTCTCGGCCGTCCGCCCGAGCTTGGCCCGCGCCAGCGCGATGGCGCGGCGCATGTAGGTCTGGTCGTCGGAGAGGGTCACGGCGGCGAGGATGCCTGTTCAAGCCCTGAAAAGCACCAACGCGGGAGGGTTTCGCCGGAAGGATCAGAGCTTATGGGTCCCGGTCTTCGGCTCGCGCCGAAACCGGGATGACACGCTAGAGCGCCGGCAACGCCTGCGCCCGCGCGGCGTCGAGATAGCGCGCGGCGGTCGGCCGCAACGTCCCATCCAGCTCGATCAGCAGCGGGTTGCCGGTGGGGATCTCGACGCCGACGATAGCCTCGTCGGGGACCTTGAACAGCAGCTTGACGATGGCCCGCAGCGAATTGCCGTGCGCGGCCACCAGCACGGTCTCGCCGGCCGCCAGCCTGGGGGCGATCTCGCCGGCCCAATAGGGCTGCACGCGCTCCAGGGTGGTCTTCAGGCTCTCGGTGCGCGGCAGGACGGCGCCTGCGTAGCGGCGGTCCTTGGAGAAGTCGAAGGGGCTGTCCTGCGGTAACGGCGGCGGCGGCACGTCGTAGGAGCGGCGCCAGATCTTCACCTGCTCGGCGCCGTGCTTGGCCGCGGTCTGCGTCTTGTTCAGCCCGGTGAGGCCGCCGTAGTGCCGCTCGTTGAGCCGCCAGTCCTTGATCTCCGGCACGAAGGCCTGGTCCGCGGCGTGCAGCGCCAGCCAGGAGGTGCGGATCGCCCGGGTCAGCACCGAGGTGAAGCAAGTGTCGAGCGCCACGCCCGCCTGCTTGATCAGCTCGCCGCCCTTCCGGGCCTCCGCCTCGCCCTGCGGCGTCAGGTCCACGTCCACCCAGCCGGTGAACTTGTCCTCCAGATTCCACTGGCTCTGGCCGTGGCGCAGCAGGATCAGGGTCGGCAAGGCGGGCCTCCGTCGGCGGGTTCGCGCAGAGCGGCTAGGGCCTGATGCCCCGCCCCGTCAAGCACGCGCCGTCGGATTGGCCGGACTCGCCAGGAGCCGCTATAGGACGTCTCAGCATGCTCGATCGCCTCTACCTGCCGTTCCTGGGCCTCGCCGCGCTGGCCGCCGTCGCCCTCTCGCTCGTCTGGCCGCAGGGCCTCGGCGACCGCTCCCCCGCGCCGTTCGGCCACACGCCGGTGCAGCAGACGCCGGCCATGAAGGCCGCCATGGACCGGGAGACCGAGGCCTCCCAGCGCCGCATCAAGCAGGCGCGCGACGCCGTGCGCGACCTGCAGGACAAGGCGCTGTCGCCGCGGCAATGAGCACGCCTGATCCCATCGCGGTCGGCAGGCGCGTGCTCGCCGCCGAGGCCGAGGCGCTCCGCCAGATGGCTGAGGCGCTGGGCGACAGCTTCGCCCAGGCCGTCGAGACGCTGTTCGAAGCCAAGGGCCGCATCGTCTGCACGGGCATCGGCAAGTCCGGCCACGTGGCGCGCAAGATCGCCGCGACCCTGGCCTCGACCGGATCGCAGGCCATGTTCGTCCACGCCACCGAGGCCAGCCATGGCGACCTCGGCATGATCGGCGGCGACGATGTGATCCTGGCGCTCTCCAAGACCGGCGAAACCCGCGAGCTCGCCGACATCATCGCCTACGCCAAGCGCTTCCACATTCCGCTGATCGCCATGACAACGGTGGCCGACAGCGCCCTTGGCCGCGCCGCCGACGTGCTGCTGGCCATCCCCGATGCGCCCGAGGCCTGCGCGCCGGAACTGAACGCGCCGACCACCTCGACCACCCTGCAGATCGCCCTGGGCGACGCGCTGGCGGTGGCGCTGTTGGAGCGGCGCGGCTTTGCGCCCAAGGACTTCCGGGTCTTCCACCCGGGCGGCAAGCTGGGCGCCATGCTGCGCACCGTCGCCGACCTGATGCACAGCGGCGACGAGCTGCCGCTGGTCGGGCCGCAGACCCCGATGAAGGACACCTTGCTGGTGATGACCCAGAAGCGCTGGGGCGTCGTTGGGGTGGTTGACCCCGCCGGGCGGCTGATGGGCGCGGTCACCGACGGCGACCTGCGCCGCCACATCGAAGGCCTGATGGACCACACCGCCGGCCAGGTGATGACGCCCGGTCCGAAGAAGGCCGTGCCGCCGGACATGCTGGCCTCCGAGGCGCTGGCCCTGATGAGCGACCCGCCGCCCTCGGTGACCGTGCTGTTCGTGGTCGACGACGGCAAGCCCGTGGGGATCCTGCACGTGCACGACATCCTGCGCGCCGGGGTGATGTAGGCGCAGATCCTCCCCTTGCGGAGAGCATCTAAACGCCACCGTTGCGCGTTGCGGGTGGCCTAGGGGCCTCCTGCTCAGTAAGACCAGCCAGCCGTCGTTCCCGGAGTTCCAATGCTGCCCAAGCCTCGCGCCGATCTTGCGCCCAACACCCTGGCCTACGAGACCGAGCCGCTGGTCAAGGCGACGGGCTTTCGGGAGTATGACGCGCGCTGGCTCTACGGGCCGGACATAAACTTGCTGGGCATCCAGGCGCTGGGGCTCGGCCTGGGCACCTACATCCAGGAGTTGGGCCACCAGAAGATCGTGGTCGGCCACGACTACCGGTCCTATTCACTGGCCATCAAGCAGGCCCTGACGCTCGGCCTGATCGGCGCCGGCTGCGAGGTGCTGGACATCGGCATGGCGGTGACGCCGATGGCCTATTTCGCCCAGTTCGACCTGGAGGCGCCCTGCGTCGCCATGGTCACCGCCAGCCACAACGAGAACGGCTGGACCGGGGTCAAGATGGGCGCCCAGCGGCCGCTGACCTTCGGGCCCGACGAGATCGGCCGGCTGAAGGAGATCACGCTCGGCGCCACCTGGAAGGAGCGCCCGGGCGGCACGCTGAAGCGCATCGATGGCGTCGCTGAACGCTACATCGCCGACGCCGCGACCCGCGCCCGGCTGACCCGGCCGCTGAAGGTGGTCTGCGCCTGCGGCAACGGCACGGCCGGCGCCTTCGCGCCGGAGGGCCTGCGCCGCATGGGCGTGGCCGAGGTGATCGAGATGGACACCGCCCTCGACTACAACTTCCCCAAGTACAATCCGAACCCGGAAGACCAGGTGATGCTGCACGCCATGGCGCAGACCGTGCGCGCGCATGGCGCCGACCTGGCCCTGGGCTTCGACGGCGACGGCGACCGCTGCGGCGTGGTGGACGACGAGGGCGAGGAGATCTTCGCGGACAAGATCGGCTTGATGCTGGCGCGCGACCTCTCGGCCCTGCACAAGGACGCCACCTTCGTGGTCGACGTGAAGTCCACGGGCCTGTTCAAGACCGACGAGGTGCTGAAGGCCAATGGCGCCAACACCGTCTACTGGAAGACCGGCCACTCCTACATCAAGCG
>JAQGIX010000027.1 GCA_028290925.1 Phenylobacterium sp.
GGACCAGCTCTCCGACCAGTACTACGTCAAGCTGAACGCGGGCTCGAGCGACCTCGACGTGATGATGTACCGCCCCCTGCAGGAGGGGAAGCTGTTCGCGAAGAACAAGTACCTCGCCGACCTGTCCAAGCAGGTCAAGTCCAACAAGGACTGGAACTTCAGCGACTTCCAGGCCGGCCCGGTGGAGGCCACCTCGTACAAGGGCAAGGTGGTCGGCGTTCCGATCATCACCGAGCGCGAGGTCCTCTACTACCGCAAGGACCTGCTGGCCAAGGCCGGCCTGACCGCCCCGCCGAAGACGCTCGACGAGCTCAAGACAGCGGCCGCCGCGGTTCAGGCCGCCAACCCGGGCGTCGCGGGCTTCGTGGCGCGTACCGGTAAGTCGCCGGCCGTCACGCAGTTCTCGAGCTTCCTCTACAGCTTCGGTGGCGACTTCGCCGACAACAACGGCAAGGCAGGCGTCAACAGCGCGGTGGCCAAGCAGGCGTATGCCTTCTACGGCGGACTCATCAAGCAGCACGGTCCGGCCAACGTCAGCACCGACATGAGCTGGCCGGAGGCGATGGCCATCTTCACCCAGGGCAAGGCGGCGTTCTACACCGAGGCCGACTCGCTGTACAAGAACGCCACCGACCCCGCCAAGTCGAAGGTCTCCGACACGGTCGGCTTCGCGCCGTTCCCGGCCGGCCCCGCCGGCTCGAAGCCGTACAACATCCCATCGTGGGCGCTCGGCGTCAACGACGCCTCGGCGAACAAGACCAATGCCTGGAAGTTCATCGAGTGGGCCACCGGCAAGGCGCAGACGCTCGCGCAGCAGAAGTCCGGCGTGCCGAGCGCGCGTACCTCGGTGTGGTCCAACCCCGAGGGCACCGCGACGTACCCGAAGGACCTCGCCGACGCCATCGCCACCAGCGCCAAGGGCGGAGTCGGCCACGACCGGCCGCAGGTCGTCAAGGTCGCCCAGGCGCGCGAGATCGTCGGTCAGCCGATCGTGGACGCGATCACCGGCAAGGACGCCGCCGGCTCCGCGGAAACGGCCGCTCAGGCCTTCCAGAAGTTCCTGGACGACGAGCAGAAGTAAACCGACCGAGGTGGCGGAGCCGGCCGGCTCCGCCGCCTCGCCGGGACAAGGCCCGTCGAACTCGGAGATCTCATGGCCGTCGTCACGTCACCCACCAAAGCGCCCAGCACCCGCTCCACGGCACCCGACCCGGCATGGTCGCGCTGGGCCAACGAACATCGCAAATGGCTCTTAGCGGCGCCCGCGATGGTCTTCGTCGCCGCGCTCATCATCTTCCCGCTCGCGTGGACGGTCTATCTCAGCCTGACCGACGCCGAGGGCTCGGTGCGAGCAGAGTCCCAGTTCATCGGGTTCCGCAACTACGTCCAGGTGCTCTCCGACACCGACCGGTTCTGGCCGGCCGTGCTGCGGACGGTCTCGTTCACCGGCGTCGCGCTGCTCTTCGAGGTCGTCCTCGGCATGGCGATCGCCCTGCTGCTGTGGCGGCCGTTCCGTGGCCAGAAGTGGGTTCGGGTGGCGATCCTGATGCCACTGGTGGCCACGCCGGTCGCGGTCGGCATGATGTGGCGCCTCATCTTCGACCCCAACATCGGTATGGCGAACCAGGTGCTCGGATGGTTCGGGATGGGGCCGCAGCCGTGGCTGGCGGGCCAGAACTCGGCGCTGCCGACGACGATCTTCATCGACATCTGGCAGTGGACCCCGATGGTCGTGCTGATCCTGCTCGCCGGCCTGACGTCGCTGCCCGAGGAGCCGGACGAGGCGGCGCGCATCGACGGCGCCAGCACCTGGCAGCGGTTCCGGCACATCACCCTGCCGCTGATGATGCCCACGGTGATCGTGGCGATCCTGCTGCGCGGCATCGACGCCCTGAAGACCTTCGACATCCTCTACGCCACCAAGGGCAAGGGCGGTGGCTCTTTCCACGAGGTCGAGACCCTCAACGTGTACGCCTACGGGCTCAGCTTCGACTACAACGAGTACGGCGTCTCCTCGACCGTCCTGATCATCTTCTTCCTGATCATCATCGGCCTGATGTGGGTGCTGACGGCCCGCCGGAAGAAGGAGGCGAACCGATGAAGGCCCCTATCGCCTACCGGGCGTTCCGGGTGGTGGCCCTGGCCGTCGTGGTGGTGGCGCTGCTCGCGCCGTTGCTGTGGATGGTCGCCGCCTCGTTCAAGACGAACGTCGACATCTACGACTCGGGCAAGGCGCTGATCTTCTCGCCGACGCTGGAGAACTACACCAAGGTCCTGCAGCAGGCGAACTACGTCCAGTTCATCGGCAACAGCCTCTGGGTCGCGTTCGCGGCCACCGCGCTCTCGCTGATCCTGGGCGTGCCGGCGGCGTACTCCATGAGCCGCTTCAGCATGAAGAAGTCCGCGCTCGTGGTGCTCATGGCGCGGGTGATCCCGGGCGTCTCGCTGCTGGTGCCCTGGTACTACGTCTTCTCCAACCTGCGCATGGTCGGCGGCTTCACCGTGCTGATCCTCAGCCACATGTTCGTGTCGCTGCCGCTGATCGTGTACATAATGATGGGCTTCTTCGACGGCCTGCCCCTCGAACTCGAGGAGGCGGCGCTGGTCGACGGGTTGACCCACATCGGCGCGTTCCGCCGGATCACGCTGCCGCTGTCCACGCCGGGCATCGCGACCGCGGGGATCCTGTCGTTCATCTTCTCCTGGAACAACTTCATGTTCGCGCTCGTTCTGTCCGGCGCCGGCACCAAGACGCTGCCGGTCGCGATCTTCGACTTC
>JAQGIX010000065.1 GCA_028290925.1 Phenylobacterium sp.
CCATCGAGGCCATGGCCGCGGTCGGCGGCCAGACCCAGAGCCTGCACACCAACTCCCTCGACGAAGCCCTGGCCCTGCCGACGGACTTCTCGGCCCGCATCAGCCGCAACACCCAGCTCTTCCTGCAGCTGGAGAGCGGCCAGACCCGCGTCATCGACCCCTGGGGCGGCAGCTATTACATCGAACGCCTCACCGCCGACCTGGCCGAGCGCGCGCTCACCCACATCGCCGAGGTCGAGGCGCTGGGCGGCATGGCCAAGGCCATCGAGAACGGTCTGCCCAAGCGCCGCATCGAGGAGGCCTCGGCCCGCACCCAGGCGCGCATCGACGCCGGCCTCCAGAGCGTGGTGGGCGTCAACCGTTATCGCTCCGACGGCGCCGACGAGATTCCGATGCTGAAGGTCGACAACACCGCCGTGCGCGAACGCCAGCTCGCCAAGCTCAAGAAGCTCAAGGCCGAGCGCGACCCGGCCGCCGTCGAAGCCGCCCTCACAGCGCTGACCAACGGCGCCGCCGGAAACGCCAACCTGCTGGCGCTCTCCGTCGAGGCGGCCCGCGCCAAGGCCACCGTCGGCGAGATCTCCGACGCCCTGGAGCGCGTGTTCAATCGCCACAAGGCCCACGCCGACGCCGTGCAGGGCGTCTACCTCAAGGAGTCCGGCGTCACCCCCACCGCCCAGCGCGCCAAGGAAATGGTCGAAGCGTTCACCGCCGCCGACGGCCGCAAGCCCAAGGTGCTGATCGCCAAGATGGGCCAGGATGGCCACGACCGCGGCCAGAAGGTGGTGGCCTCCGGCTATGCCGACCTCGGCTTCGAGGTGGTCATCGGCGACCTCTTCCAGACGCCCCACGAGACCGCCGCCCAGGCCATCGCCGAGAACGTCCACGTGGTGGGCGCGAGTTCGCTCGCCGCCGGCCACCTGACCCTGGTGCCGGAGCTGAAGTCGGAGCTCGTCCGCCTCGGCCGTCCCGACATCATGGTTGTGGTCGGCGGGGTCATCCCGCCGGAGGATTTCAAGGCGCTGATGGACCTGGGCGTCGCCGCGATCTTCACCCCCGGCTCACCGATCCCGCAGGGCGCCGTCGTCGTCCTGGAACGCCTCAACGAACTGCTCGGCTACGCCCAGGAGCAGGCCGCTCAATAGAACTTCGCGGCTAAGCGGCGGCGGCGCTATTCGCAGTCGAAGACGAGGGTGACCCGGGTCCCCTCCCCGGCGCCGAGCGGACATCGATGGTCGCGTTGGCGTTCTGCATCAGGGACTTGGCGATCAGGGCCGAAAGCTTGCCCGGCTTCGGCCACGAGAGGCCTTCCGGAAGGCCCACGCCATCGTCCGCAATGAGCACCCGGCAACCCCGACCGTCCGCCGTGCAGTGCAGGGTGATGGTCCCCGCCTCGCGACCGCCGAATGCATGCTTCAACGAGTTGGTCAGAAGTTCGTTGACCACCAGCCCGGCGGGCATCGCCACGTCGATGGAGACCGGCCAGCTATCGACCCGCAGGTCGAGGCGGATGCCCTCCAGGGCGTGGGCCCGCATGACCGCGGAAGCGATCTCACTGAGATAGACTCCCAGATCCACCTCGTCTCCCGGCCCCGCGTCCGCCAGCCCGCGGTAGAGCAGCCCCAGGGCTTCGACCCGCCCGGCCAGCCGATCAAACCCTTCGCTCGTCGAATGGTCCGCGACGCCTTGAGCCTCCACGCGGATCAGCGCTGTGATCAGCTGGAGATTGTTCTTCACCCGATGCTGCAGCTCGCGCAGCTGCAGGTCCTTCTCGCGGACCCGCTGCTTGAGTTGATCCAGGATGGACCCGGTGCTCGCGGCCCTGACGAGGGCCACCAGCCGGAAAGCGGGCGTTCCGTCGTCATCGTCGATGAGGTTGGACCAGGCATCCACCGTGCCGGTGTCGGGGATCATGTAGGCGCCGACATAGTCGTGCTCCTCCACGACCGCCTGGCCCAGGGACAGGCCCGGATCCTCCGCCGCGACGCCGGGCAGGCGGTCCCAGTCGCCGCCCAGGATCTCCTGGTTCACCCGGCCGGTGAGGCGCGCGAACTCGACGTTCGCATAGACGATCCGCTCGGCGGGCTTCAGCGCCGAAACCGCGATCGCGAAGGGCGCCTTGTCGAGGAACTGCTTGAACCGATCGCTTTCCAGGGCGTCGGCGAGTTCAGCCGCCTCCAAGAGTGGGTCGGCGGGACCGCTTAAGCTGTCATCGGTGGCCACTGCCATGCGTTCATCTCCTCGAGCCACGGTCGGGCGATGCCACGACGCGTTGCTCTGCGCCGCCCGCGATGGCGGCGTCCTTTTCAAGCTCAGGCCTCCCCACCGTCGGCGACAACAAGGGTCGCGAAGCGGGCGGGAGTGCGGTCGACTTTCCGAAAACCTCAGTCGAGGTTGGCGCCCGGATTAACAATGGACCAGCGGCTCTGCGGTTCCGCCGCAGGCCTCGATAGAGGTCGCCGGCGCGGCTCGTGCTTCAACGCGGCGGCCCCATCCGCTTGTAATAGATCGCGGTGCCCGTCAGGCCGCCCTGCGGCTTGTAGGCGTAATCGGGGATGACGCCGCTCAAGGCCCAGCCCAGGCTCTCGTAGAGCTCGGCCGCCCCGCCCTCGGTGGCGGTGTCCAGATTGAGCAGGGTCCGCCCGCGCTCGACCGCCAGAGCCTCGGCCGCGATCATCAGCTTGCGCGCGATCCCCTGCCGCCTCGCCTCCGGCGCCACCATCAGCTTCCAAATCTCCGCCCGGAACGGCTGGTTCGGCGGGGTGTCGAGGTAGAGGGTCACCGTGCCCTCCAGCCACCCGTCCACGAAGCCGCCCAGCACCACCCTGTCGCCGGCCTGCGCGCCCGCCAGGGCCTTTGCCCAATAGGCCTGCGCCTGGTCCATCGGCGTCGGGTCCATGAAGTGCACCGAGCCGCCGGCCGCCACCGTCTGCGCCAAGATCTCCGCCAGCCGCGGCGCGGCCTCGGGCCCGATCGGCCGGATCGTCAGTTCGCCCACGCCACGCCCCCCTCGATTCCTCAGCCAAGGGTAGCGCCCAGCCATTCGGCGATAAAGCGCGCCCGATGGCCTGGCGCCCGGAACGGCCCTTCGAGCCCAACCGTTTCCAGCCTAGGACCGCGCGGGATGGGGCCCCGTCGCCGTCGGCCAGGAGTCCCGCGATGTTCGAATTGCCGCCGCTTCCCTACGATTACGACGCCCTGGAGCCGATGATGTCGGCCGAAACCCTGCAGTTTCACCACGACAAGCACCACAAGGCCTATGTGGAGAAGACCAACGCCCTGGCCCAGAAGGCCGGCCTCGATGGCCGGTCGCTCGAGGAGGTGGTCCGCGAGGCCAAGAAGCAGGGCGACAAGAAGCTGTTCAACAACGCGGCCCAGGCCTGGAACCACGCCTTCTTCTGGCAGTGCATGTCGCCGGACGCCGCCGGCCCGCCTTCGGGCGCGCTGGCCCAGGCGATCGATCGCGCGTTCGGCGGCCTCGACGCCTTCCAGACGGCCTTCGCCGAGGAAGGGACCGAGCACTTCGGCTCCGGCTGGGTCTGGCTGGTCACCGGCGCCGAGGGCCTGAAGGTGATCACCACCCACGACGCCGACGACATCCTGGTCCGCGAGGGTGTCTTCCCGCTGCTGGTCTGCGACCTCTGGGAGCACGCCTACTATCTCGACTATCAGAACGAACGTCCGGCCTACATCAAGCGCTGGCTCTCCGAGGTGGCCAACTGGGCCTTCGCCGAGCGCCAGCTGGCGGCGTCCGAGGGCCAGAGCGGCGGCTTCCGATATCCCGCGCCCGAGGCCGGCCAGGGCCGCGCGGCTGAGCCAGGCCAGGAGCGACGGCCCGCACCCTGATCCTCACGCCGCCCAGCGGACCGGGTGGGGATCACAAGTACGCGATATCCCTGCCTAATCCATTGTTGAGCTAGGGTTGTCCTGCCGCCTGCGCGGTTGAAGGCCCGAGATGCGCCCATGCCTCAGGCTGGTGAAGGACCGGACCCCACGCCGCGCTCGGACGGCCGCTACGAAACCCTGTTGCAGAACATGACCGAGGGCTTCGCGCTCTGCGAGGCCATGCGAGACAACCGCGGCAGGGTGGTCGACTACTGGCTGCGCTTCGCCAACGCAGCCTTCGTCGAGCGCTCGCCGCCGGGCGGCGCGCAGATCGGCAAACGTCAGCGGGAGATGCGGCCGAGGACCAGCGCGGCCTGGTTCGCCGCCTGCGAACGGGCGCTGGCGGGCGAGCCGGTCCGCTTCGAATGTGAAGATCGCGCCACGGGCCGTTGGTACGAGGTCCACATGATGCGGATGTCCGATGTGGAATTCGGACAGCTGTTCGTCGATGTCGGCGTACGCAAGGCCGCCGAGCAGCGGCAGGCAGAGCTGTTCGCCGAGCTCAACCACCGTGTGAAGAACAACCTCGCGGTGGTCGCCGCCGCCCTGCAGCTTCAGGCGCGCGACAGCCGTTCGGAGCTTCGCGAAGGGCTCAGCGCGGCCGCTGACCGCATCCTGTCTGTTGCCGATCTTCATGCGGCGCTCCACCAGCAGAACAGCGCCGACACGGTGGACCTCCGCCCCTACCTGCAGGCCCTGGGCGCCCGCCTCGCCAAGACCCTCCTCGCGGGACGAGCCATCCGCCTGACGGTCGCCTGTGCGCCCCTGCCCGTCTCCGTGGCGGACGCGGTCAATATCGGTCTGGTCACCAACGAGCTGGTGACCAACGCCGCCAAGCATGCCTTTTCCGGCGGGCGCAGCGGCACGATCTCCGTGGCCCTGGTCGCCGAGCCTGGGCAGATTCGGCTCACCGTGAGCGACGACGGCGTCGGCGCGCCGGCCGCTGCCCGGGAAAAGCCGGGCCTTGGCCTGCGCCTGGTCCGCTCCCTTGTGGAGGGGGTCGGCGGCAGCATCGCCTTCAAGGAGGGCAAGGGCAGCCGGATTGAGGTGGTCAAGCCGCTCGAAGGGGATCGCAGCCTTACGGGAACGACGTCGCGACAGCAGCCGCTGCTCTAGACTCTCCGCAGGCGAAGATCAGGTAACAAAGGACAGAATAAAAAGACCAGCCAATCACGTTTGGCCCGCGCGAACACAATCGACCAAGGACACTAACCGAGGTCAAAGCTCGAATTGACCTTCTCGTGGAACGCCAAGTCAGACGCCGCGCCGGGCGGCGAGCCGACTTGGATCGTCCATGGCTGCGCGACATCTCACAACCGGACCTCATCTGGCGTTTCGAGGCTGGGCGCCGATCGTCGTGGGCCTTGCGGCCTGCGCCGACGTCCAGCAACTGGCGCCGATGCGCGCGGTCGAGCCGCCGCCGGCGCAATACGCCTCGGGCCCGACGATCTCCGGGGTCACGGTGGAACGCAGCTTCGCCGACCTGGCGCGTCTGCAGGCGTTCTGCAACTTCTACCTTGGGCGGCCGGCGCGGGGCTACTACCAGGCCTGCTATGTGGCGGCGCTCGACGTCGTCGCCCTTCCCGACCGTCACGCCTGGCCGAGCGCGGCGGAGCGCCGGCAGCTACGTGCGCACGAATGGGCGCATGCGCGGGGCTGGCGTCACGCGGCGAGCGCCACCGGATCTGAGCCTTAGGCCGCGACCCAGGCCCGAACAGCATCGGTATCATTTGAGAATGGGGAGGGGCGGACGGCGGCGATAGAAGTGATCCGCGCGCAGTGGCTTCGCGATAGCCCCCAAACGCCGCGAAGCTGCGAGACCCCCGGACCACTGGTTCGGGGGTCCTTTTTTTCGTGATTGTTGGGATGTCGGCCGGCCGCGCCGGGCCCGTGATCGCAGGTCCGCTCAGAAGGATTTGCGGAACCCGATGGCGGCGTAGGCGCCGTCCCGATACTTGGAATGGCTGGCCCCCGCGGACAGCTGCACCTCGAAGTCGCGGCTTGGGGCGACGATCAGCAGCGGGCCAAATCTTTGGCGGTCGTCGTTGCGGTCGCCGTCGAAGATCGCCTCCGCGCCCAGGCGGAGCATCGGCGTCACCGCGCGCGAGAGATCGCCTCGCACATAGTAGTCCCGCACCCTGAAGCCGTAGGAGCCGAACCCGCTGACCCGCCACGCCCCTTCGATCCGCTGGCCGCTGGCGGACGCCACCGGCTCCCATTGGGCGCCGCTTTCGCGATTGCCGGGGTCGCGTGGCGACAGGCGCGTATCCACGTACCGCACGCCGAGCCCGGCGTCGGCATAGCCCCAGGCGCCGAAGACCTGGTAGAGGGCGCTCAGGTCGGCCCGGATCTGCTTTTCTTTGACCTTGCCGATCGCGGCGAGGTAGCTGTTGTCGCCGCCCGACACCGTGCCGCGGACGGCCCAGGTCTGGTCGTTCTGCACCACGTGCAGCGGCACCGTCACGCCGACGTAGATCAGCCGGTCATGCCCCAGGATGGCGCCGCCGAAAGCCGTGGCCTGGGCCGCCGCCGAAGACCCGCAGGCCAGCGCCAGGCAGGGTGCCACGAGGAGCGCCGTCGCGGGGCCGATTTTCCAGCAGCTATCCATGATCGCGCCGTCCTTCGTGCTCGGCGCTTCGCCCCCAAATGCGCCTCGGCGCCGGCGAAGCCGTGGGCGCACTCGTGGCACGGCGCCCTTTGCTAAGACCGATCAGATGATAGGCGCGCCCCCCGATTTGCGGGCCTTGTGGCGGTGCGTCGGAAGCCGGCGCGCAACACCTTGTGCAACGGTTTCGGCCGCAAGGCGGCGTCCAGCGGCAGGCCGCGATTCAGCCCCGGGCTCGAGCCGTCCCGCCAGGCGTTCGGCCAGCGGGCCAGGTCCGCCGGGGTCACCCGCAGCCATGAGTAGCGGTCGCTCAGGCCCCAGGTGCTCACGCCGACCACGGCCCGCTGATCGAGCACCACGTCGAGGTAGGTCCTGGCGATGCCCGCGACGGCGGCGTCCCGGCGCTCGGCCGGCAGGGTGTAGTCGGCCTCCTTGACGTCCAGCTCGGTGACCAGGATCTCGAGACCGCGGGCCGCCAGCTCCTTCAGGAACAACTCGATGGCCTTGGGCGCCAGCTTGGGTTTCCCCAGGTCGAGGTGCGCCTGGAGGCCGACGCCGTCCAGCGGCGCGCCGGCCTTGCGCAGGTCGTCCACCAGCCGCAGCAGGCGCCTGCGCCGCGCGGTGTCGCGCGCGTCGCCGCACTCGAGGCCGAACTCGTTGATCATCAGCCGCGCGCCCGGGGCCAGCTCCCGCGCCGTCTCCAGCGCGCGACGCACATAGTCGGCTCCGAAGGCGCGCAGGAACGGGCTGGCCCGCAGGCCGTCAGCCCCGTCCTCCAGGGCGATGGGCTCGTTCACGACGTCCCAGCGGTGGATGAGGTCGGCGTAGCGCGGCATGACCAGGGCGAAGTAGCGACGCACCGGCTCCCAGTCGCGGGCGCTGATGGCCGCCTCCGCCCAGCCGGGAATGCTGCGATGCCACAGCAGCGTATGCCCGTGCAGCGTCTTGCCATGCGCCCGCGCGAACCCCGCCAGGTCGTCCATGTCGGTCAGCGAGGGCTGCCCGCGGACCGGTTCGATCGCCGCCCACTTGAGCGCCAGTTCGGGCGTCAGCTGGCTGCACTGCGCCACCACCGCGGCCGCGAACGCGGGATCGCCGTGCAGCTGGTCGGCGCATACCGCCGCGCCGTAGGCGCGACCGCTCAGCTTGGCGGCCACGGCGAGCGATGGCGCGGCCCCGTCGGGCGCCGCTGCGGCCGGCGCGGTCAGGGCCGCCGCGGCCAGCAGCAAGCCGCGCCGGCTGATGATGTTGCTCAACGGACCGAACTCCGGCGAAGCCTGGCCGGCGGCCGGGCGCGAAGGGTCACACCACCAATCGCTTCTCGGTCAGTTCGCGCAGGCTCAGGGGTGCGCGGTCGAACGGCTTGCGGACGTGGGCGACCCACGCGGCGAGCTCCTCCATGCCGGTCTCCAGGTCGCGGCGGGGCTTCACCCCGAATTCCCGTTCGATCTTCGAGATATCCGGGAAGCAATGGCGGACGTCTCCCACCCGGTAGCGGTTCAGCCGCTCGGGCCCGATGTTCTTGTGCAGCAGGCGGGCGAGCAGGGTCGCCATCTGGACGACCGTGATGCTCCGCCCGCTGCCGACGTTATAGGCGTCCCACACCGGACGGTCACTTTCCAGCACCACCGCGAACGCCTCGGCGACGTCCAGCACGTGCACGAAGTCGCGAAGTTGACCGCCGTCCTCGAAGACCAGCGGCGGCTGGTCGTTCAGCAGGCGCGAGATGAAGATGGCTGCGACGCCGGTGTAGGGATTGTTCAGCGATTGGCGCGAGCCGTAGGCGTTGAACAAGCGCAGTGCGATCGTGGGGATCTGCAGCGCGCGCCCGACCGCCAGGAACATCTCCTCATGGTCACGCTTGTTGATGGCGTAGATGGAGGCCGGCTGGAGGGCCTTTTCCTCGGTGGTCGGCACCGGCTCCAGCCGTTCGCCGGCGACATCCATCTCCCAGCTGCGGGTCTCCAGCTGCGCATGGCTGCGCAGGCCCGGCGCGACGCTGGCCCGGTCGGAGGGCCGCCGATATTCGCCCTCGCCATAGATCGACATGGACGAGGCCACCGCCATCCGCTCGACGGTGTGATCACCCATCGACAAGGCCTCCAGCATGATCGCCGCCGCCATCACGTTGTTGCGGCTGTAGTCGACGATGTTGGTCATGCTCTGGCCGACCCCGACCGAGGCGGCCAGGTGGACGAGGTGGGTCACGCCGGCGAGGCTCTCGGCGAACACCCCATCGTCGAGGAGATCGCCGCGGATCCGCCGCGCGCCGCGGTTGAGGTAGATCGGCCAGCCCTCGTCATCGAGCTCGGCGTCGGCGTGCACCTGGGGCGCGAGGCAGTCCAGGACGCTGACCTCGAAGCCCCGATCGAGCAGGACGTCGACCAGGTGGGAGCCGATGAATCCGGCGCCGCCGGTGATCAGGGCGTGTCGTTTGGGCATGGATTCTTCCCTCTGGGCCTCGCCCCTCACGCCGCGCGCTGGTGCGCGGCGCCCCCGAAATGAGTCTCGATGAGCACCTGGTTGGCGTTGATCTTTTCGGTGCGCTCCCAAACCTGGCCCCGGTCGCGCAGGTACATCCACAGGCCGATGGCCAGCGGGATGAGCCAGAACGTCCACCAGATCGCCACGAAGAACGGGTTGACCCGCAGCATGTAGGCCAGCCGCCGCCAGCGGCTGTCGAGCACGAGGCCCGTGCGCCGCCAGATGTTGGCGTAGAGCCCGACCAGGGTGACCGCCAGGGCCACCAGGTTCGCGCTGGCGAGCCAGACCGTCCACGTCGGCAGGTCGTGGGTGTGGAGGATCAGGGTGGAGAGCGCCCACAGGCCGATCGGAATGCCGATGACGTTGTTCGACAGCGACAGGCAGGGGATGAAATTCATCCAGGCCTTGACCTTCTGCCAGGGGGTGAACCCCATCCGGTCCAGCGGTTCGCCGAGGCTCTGGAAGAAGCCGCAGACCCAGCGTTTGCGCTGGGTGATCCCGTGCGCGAACGTCAGCGGGACCTCTTCGATCAACGGCTGCTCGATGATGCCCAGCCGCCGTCCGTTGGCCCACAGTCGCATGCCGATCTCCGGGTCCTCGATGGTGAGCCAGGGGTGCAGGCCGCCCAGTTCGACCAGGTCCGCCGAGCGGATGAACAGGCCCTTGCCCAGCAGCCAATAGGGTTGCCGGCCGCTGCCCGAGAGGTGGGCATATTTCCCGCCGTCCCAGGCCATGTGATCCAGCGCGTGCCAGCTGGCCGCGAGGCTGGCGTTCAGGTTGCCGGCCACGTTCTGCGATTGCAGGACGTCGAACCGCTTCATGCCGGCCACGGCGGCCAGGAAGTGGTCCGGCGGCGGACAGGAATCCGCGTCGATGTAGTTCACCAGGAACTGTCTCGCCGGCTGCTGGGCCACGATATGATAGAAGGCGTAGATCAGCTGCCGCGTCTTCTTGGGCGGCAAGCCGCGATCCCCGGCATGCCGGCCGACGTGCCACCAATAGGCCTTGGGATTGCGCTGCCAGGCGTCCCAAATCAGATTCCAGCTGGTGTCGGTGGTCGCGGGGACCTCGAGGATCTCCAGGAACGGGAACTCAGCTTGTAGGCGCCGCAGGCCCGCAATGGTCTGCACGTCGTCGGAATTGGGGATCGCCACGATGCGCGCGCGGCCCTCCGGGTACTTGATCCGCTTGAGCGAGAGCAAGGTGGTCCGCATCGTGGCTTCGAGTTCCCGCAGGACCGGATAGAAGAGGACGATCTGGGGATAGTCGCGCTCCGGGACGTCCTTGCCGTCGGCCATGCGCACGCGGTTCACCGGTAAGGTGAAGACGTAGAAGTCCACCACAAACGTCAGGGCGTAGAGCGCCTGGCTGAAGATGAACAAGGCGACCAGAACGATCGTGGGGTGAGCGAGGTCTTGCATGGACTGATCTCCTCGTCCTGGTGTCGCTATCCCGCCGCGCAGCTGAGCGCGTCGGAGGCGGGGTCGCTCGAGCGTCCGGGCGGATGCGGCCAGGCGACGGGCTTGGGTCGATCGGATGCGGCGTCGATCGGGCCTCTCGGCGGCCGGCCAACGCCGTGCAGGGTGAATCCCGCCCGCACGACAGCATCGGCGTCGAGGGCGTTGCGCAGGTCGATAAAGACCGGCTGGCGAACCACCCCGGCCAGGCGGTCCAGGTCCAGATCCTGGAATTCCGCCCAGTGGGTCATTAGCACGATGGCGTGGGCGCCGCCGGCGCAGGCGTAGGGATCTTCCGTGAAGTCCACGCCGATCAGCCGCCCGCGGGCCTGGTCCATGCCCTTCGGATCATAGACGCGCACCGCGGCGCCAGCCGCCTGCAGGGCATCGATGAGCCGGACCGAGGGCGCATCGCGCATGTCGTCGGTTCCCGGCTTGAAGGTCAGGCCCAGGACGGCCACGGTCTTGCCCGCGGCGTCCCCGCCCAGCGCCGACTGCACGCGGCCAATGAGGCCAGCCTGGCGCAGGGCGTTGGACACCGAGGCGCCCTCCACGACCCTCAGGCGCGCGGAATGCGCCCTGGCCGTCGCCAGCAGAGCGCTGGTGTCCTTCGGGAAGCAGGAGCCGCCATAGCCGGGCCCGGCTTCGAGGAAGCCAGTCCCGATCCTGCGGTCCATCCCCATGCCGCGCGCCACCTGGGTGACGTCTGCCCCGAGGGCCTCGCAGAGATCCGCCATCTCGTTGATGAAGCTGATCTTTGTCGCCAGGAAAGCGTTCGCCGCATATTTCGTCAGTTCGGCGGTGCGGCGGTCCATGAACAGCAGCGGCGCGCCCTTGGCCGTGAGCGGCTGATAGAGCTCGGCCATCACCGCGCGGCCGCTGGCGGTGTCGCATCCGACCACGATGCGGTCCGGCGCCAGGAAGTCGGCGATCGCGCTGCCTTCGCGCAGGAACTCGGGATTTGAAATCACCACGGGGTCCAGGTCCGGCCGGCAGGATGCGAGCAGCTGCTCGACCGTATCGCCCGTGCCCGGCGGCACCGTGGACTTGATCACCACCACGGCCTGCGCCCCAAGCTGGGGAGCCAGCATCCGGGCGGCGTCAAGAACCGCGGACAGATCGGCCTGGCCGTCGTCCGCCCGGGGCGGCGTGCCGACCGCGATGAGCGCCGCGTCGGCCTCCGCCAATTCGGCGGGCCAGCCGTCGAACGACAGCCGGCCGGCCGCCACGTTGCGGGCGATCATCGCCTCCAGCCCAAGCTCGAATATCGGGCTGCGGCCGGCGCGCAGCCCCGCGATCCGGGCGGCGTCCGTGTCGACGCAGGTCACCCGGTGGCCGATCTCGGCCAAGCAGGCGCCTGAGACCAGACCGACATATCCCGAGCCGATCACGATGATGCGCAGGGATGGCTCGCCGGGGCGGGCGCGGTTGAGGGAGGGTCGGTCCACGAGCCGGCGTCCTCAGGCCGACGCGGCGACGGGCGTCTCGCCGGTCGCACCGTCGAATTCGGAGGTCTGGAGCCGTCGGGCGAAGCTCTCGATCGTGCGCTGCAGACCGGCCCGAAGCGGAACCGTCGGCTCCCACCTGAGGCTTGTCCGGGCCAGATCGATGTTCGGCCGGCGTCGGCGCGGGTCGTCGACCGGCAAGGGCCTGTAGACGATGCGCGAGGGCGAGCCGGTCAGTTCGAGCACGCAGTGGGCGAGGTCGTTCATGGTGATCTCGACCGGATTGCCGAGGTTCACGGGGTGGCTGAGCACGGGCGGCGAGCCCATGAGCCGCAGGCAGCCCTCGACCAGGTCATCCACGAAGCAGAAGGATCGCGTCTGGCTGCCGTCGCCGTAGATCGTGAGGTCCTGGCCCCGCAGCGCCTGGACGATGAAGTTGGAGACGACGCGACCGTCGTCCACCTGCATGCGCGGGCCGTAGGTGTTGAAGATCCTGACGATCTTCACGGCCAGCCCGGCCTGCGCGCCGAAGTCGGTGACCAGGGTTTCCGCGAAGCGTTTGCCCTCGTCGTAGCAGGCCCGCGGGCCGACCGGGTTCACGCAGCCGCGGTAGGACTCCGGCTGCGGATGGACCTCAGGGTCGCCGTACACCTCCGACGTCGAGGCCTGGAGGAGCCGGGCGCCGTCGCGCGCCGCGCGCCGGAGAGTGTGCAGCGCCCCAAGCGCGCACACCATGGCCGTGCGCACCCGATCGGCTTGATAGTGAACAGGTGAAGCCGGACAGGCGAAATTGTAGATTTCGTCAAACCGCGGTAAATCATCGGGCAGTGGATTTCGAATATCGTGATTGATCAGCGAGAATCCGGGAGCCTCCAGGACCGATCCGAGATTCGCCCGCGAACCGGTGTAGAAGTTGTCGATGCAAACCACCTGGTGGCCTGCGGCCACCAGCGTCTCGCAGAGGTGGGATCCGATGAAGCCGGCGCCGCCGGTCACCGCAATCACACGCGAGCCCTGGAGTTTCGGCATCCCCAAAGCTGAGACGAAATCTGACGTTGATTCAGTCTGTTGCCGACGAAGTCTCACGACGTCCACCTTTTCTCGTCGCCGCCATGATCGGCCGCGGAGCGAAGGTTAGCGGGGGCTAGAGCCAGCCCCGCGCTCGTCGTCGTTCCCCAGCCTCATGGCGCGCGTCGTCTTGGATGCTCAACCATGCGATGACGAACGGTGACACGGGCCGAAATCGCCAGACATTGTCAAAAGCCACATCTGGGCGTCGTTTTCGGAAAACCAGGATTGATCCTCGAACTTCATCAAAACAGCGCTGATAACTGATGACAGGGCGCCTATCATTTGAAGGAGGTTGGCGTTTTCCGGCGATGTTACCTGCGGCTCTCTTTCACCCCACGGGGGCTGCATCGTGGCTGGACTTCTTGTTCGCGGGACTGTGTCGGCGATCGCTCTGGCGACGGCGGCTTGGGGTCAGGCGGCATACGCAGAGACGTCCGATGACCTCGCCGCACGGCTCGGTCAGTTGCAGAAGCAGGTGGAGCAACAGGCTGAGCATGCGACCGAGCAGGATCGGATCGTGGCCGACCAGCAGCTCCAGTTGAAGCTCCAGGGCCAGGAGCTCGAGAACCTGCGCCGCCTGTCCGACGCGCTGTTGCAGGCGACGCGCGGCACGGGCGTCCCGGGCTCCGGCGCGCCGGCCCCGATCACCATCGCCCAGGCGGCCCCACTGCTCGGGAGCCCGCCAAACAGCGTGGGCGAGGCGCCGGCCGCGGCGCCCCGGGTCGAAGTGGCCTCGGTGCCGGAGGGCCTGGGCGTCCTGACTCCCCGCGGGCATTGGGTCGTCGAGCCCTCGACCGCCTACACCCACGGCTCCTCGAACCGCCTGGTGTTCCGCGGCATCGAGATCGTCACCGGCCTGCAGATCGGCGTGATCGAGGCCAACGACGCCGACCGCAACGCAGCGGAAGCCAATATCGACGTGCGCTACGGCCTGCTCGACCGGCTCGAACTGGAGGCCCGCGTCCCTTACCTCTACCGCGACGACCGGGTCACCACGCTCGCACAGCGCGAGGCCTCCGCCACCCGAACCATGTTCCTGCGGGGCTACGGCCCCGGCGACATCGAGCTGTCCGGGCGATACCAGATCAACAGCGGCCTGGGGGGATGGCCAGTGTTCATCGCCGGCGTGCGCGTGAAGACCGACACCGGGATCAGCCCCTTCGAGGTCGACCGCGACCAGTTCGGCGTCGCCCAGGAGCTGGCGACGGGCTCCGGCTTCTGGGGCGCAGAGGCTTCGCTGACCTTCCTCTATCCGTCCGATCCCGTGGTGATCTTCGGCGGCATCAGCTACTTCGACCACATGCTGAAGCACATCGACCGCGACGTGGGCGGGGTGATCGTCGGCAAGGTCGACCCCGGCGACTCGATCGGGGCCAACCTCGGCTTCGGCTTCGCGCTGAACCCGCGCTTCTCCTTCTCGCTGGGCTACAAGCACAACTACATCTACCCCACCAAGTCGGTGCTGGGCGGCACGGTGCAGAGGTCCGAAAGCCTGCAGGTGGGCGCCTTCATGTTCGGCTGGTCCTTCGCCGTGACGGACCGCATCACCATCAGCAACAACTACGAGATCGGCACGACGCGGGACTCGCCCGACATGCGGGTGATGATCCGCATCCCGGTCCGCTTCTAGGATCGCCCGGGCCTCAGTGGCCGAGGGCGCCGATCGAAGCCGTGCTCATGTCGTCGGAGATCCGCAGGCCGGCGACCTGGCGCACCATGTCCGCCTGGGTCGCATCGAAGCCGGGCAGGACGAGGGTCAGCGCGGTATCCTGCCGGAAGCTGTGGTCGCTCGCGGTGTTGAGCAGTACGCTGAGCAGCCGTCCCTGATCCACGTCGTGCAAAACCGTCGCCCCGCCGGCGGTTTGGAACACATTGCCCAGCGCGGTGAGCGCGCTGAGGTCCGGCGTGGTGACGGCCGTGACACCCGTGCCGACCAGCTGTTCGATGTGGATGCCGTCGAGGGCCCAGGTGACCTGGGTTTGCAGGCTGAGCACGCCGTCCTCGTAGGTGCGGATGGTCGCACCGAAGTCGAAGACCACGCCGTCGGCGACCAGGAAGCCGCCGCGCATGCCGTCCAACTCCTCGTCGGACACCACTTCCTGCGCCCCGGCCGGGGCGGCCGCGCCCCAGGAGGCCGCCAGCGCGACAGCGGCGACGGCGGCGGCGAAATGACGGCGGGACTTCACGATCCACCTCCTGTCGTCACTGACGGAATGAACAGCACGGGCGTGATCTGGTAGAGCGGCATCTGGTTGCTGGTCATGGTGGTCAGGGTGTCGTGGGTGACCATCTGCAGCGGCGCCACGGCCCAGGGCCGCCATTCCGACGCATCGTTGAACCGCGGCGTCCGCCCGTCCTTCACGTCATGCAGGGCGAAGACCACGCCGTTCCACATCCGCGCGAAGTCGGCCTTGCGGAAGATCCTGAGGCCCAGCGCCGGATCGCCGACCAGCACGCTGTCGTCGCTGACGCCCTTGACCACCACGAAGTGCCGGTAGCGGCCGAGGTCGATCAGCACCACCGCCGGCGCGCCGGAGCGGCGCAGCTCGTCGAGCGACATGCGGAAGCCGTCAGCGGTCAGGTCGTGGGCCGCCAGGAAGCGCTTCATGTCGAGCATGGAGAAGCCGACCCTGCGGATCTTCGCCTGGTCGCCCTCGGCGTACATCTGGGTGAAGGCCTGGGCCTCCGTGGTCGGCCGGCCGTAGTGGTAGGTCAGCAGCGTCGCGAGCGCGGCGGATCCGCAGCTGAAGTCGTGCTGCTGCCGGACCACCGACCGGAACGGGATGTCGCGCCAGCTGATGACCCGCACGGTGGCGCCTTCGGCGACCCCGCCGAACCGGACCTGCGCGACGGCCGGTGAGCCGAGCGCGAAAACGAGAGCGGCGACGGAGGCGAGCCGTCCGAGCCGCCGGGGCCTGGCGAGCGCGTGCATCGGAATGTCCTGCACCTAGTGACCGATGACGATGGTCACGCTCATGGTGCTCTGCAGGTTGTTGTTGTGGCCGGTGTTCATCACGAAGTTGCCGACGCCGCCGAACCCGGAGAGCGCGTTGTCCCGCAAGGTGATGGCGCCGGAGCCCACGGTGTTGGCGGTGATGGTGTTGCCGCTGTTCACGGCGACCAGATCCTGGTCGGTGATCGCCGCCGCGCCACGGCCGCTGATGTCGCCCAGCGCCTTGTCGGGCTCGGTGGGGGTCGGCGCGGAGAGCGAGGCGATCGCCGCGGGCGGCGGGCTGGACGATGGTTCCTCGGCCCAGGCGGCGCTTGCCGGGGCCAGCGCCAGGGCGAGCAGTAGCGGCCCGGCCTTCACGAAATGGAATTTCAGCATAGCAACAAAACTCCGGGCTCGCGGAAAGGGAGGACCGGCCGGCGTGGCAACGTCGGCCGGTCCAAGACGGATCAGTTGTGGCCGAAGGTCACGTTGGCGTTGGCCGAGACCATGGTGGCGGTCTGGTTCAGCGACCCGACGCCCGTGTTGGTGCTCGTGGTCTGGATGCCGGCCATGCCCAGGAAGGCGTTGCCGTTCCAGCTCACACCACCGGTGTTGATGCTGCGGTTGTCAGGATCGGCGCCGTTGCCTTCTTGCTCTCCTGAACGGGAGAACTGGATGTTCGAGACAGACCCGTCCAGGTCCTGGTTCGAGATGTTGAAGGTCTTGGTCGTAACCTCGACGTTGTGGGAGTCCTCGGTCGACAGATTGTGGGAATCCCGGGTCTTCACCTCGGTGTTGTAGGAATCGATGACCTTGGTGTTTTGGGAATTTTCCAGCTCGGTGCTGGTCTTCGAGATGCCCAGCGAGAAGTTCTTCGAGTTGTTGTTCCCGTTGGCTTGGTTGTTGGACCTGCTGACGTTGCCGTTCTCTTGCGAGGACGCCAAGCTGCCGGCGCCGCCCGCACTGACGGTGTCAGCGTAAGCCGCGCCGCCCAGGCCAAGGCTCAGAACAAGCGCAGAAGCAGCGCCAAACAGTTTGATAGACATTGATCGCCTCCCGGCCGCCTCGACGCGGCCATCCGTAAGTCCCCCACGGCATTCGTGGAGGTGATGCTGTCCCGAAACACGGCCATCCGCGTCCGTCAGCTCAGGGTGACAATGGTTCTGGGGCTCGGCGTCTCGACACGAAGAATGATACTAACATCGGACGTCAGACGTCGTGGGAACGGCAAATTCGTCCTCGGTACACGACGAGAAACGCATCAAAAACGGCCAAGCTTCTGTCAAATGTCAAACGGGACACAGTTTGGTGAATTAGCTATTTGTTAACCACGTGCGAGGTTCTGCGGGAAGTTCCGCCGTAACAATGGGCTGGGGTCCAACGGATCAGATAGTGGGGTGTGTAGGCGGCTGATCCGTCCCGGCAGTCTTGTGCATTTTTCATGCATTCGAGGGATTGCCGATGTCACCTACTGGCGCCACAGCCACCGGCTCTATCGCCCGTCCTGCGACCGCCTTCGCGGTGCTAGGCGGGCTCCGCCAAGCGGACATGAACCACATCCGTTCATTCTGGCGTAACGTGGTGCGATACACGGCCGGGGCGATCGTCTACGCGGGCCGCGGCTCAGCGGGACGGCGGATCATCATCATTTCGGGTTGGGCCTGCGAGACGCGTATCCTCTCCGACGGACGACGCCAGATATTCTCCTTCCTGTTACCCGGCGACGCGATCGATCTGGCGCGGATGTCCGGCGTCGGCAGCCGCGCCGTGATGGCGCTGACCCGCCTCGAAGTGATCGACGCCGATATCGTCGCGGCTTCGCAGGCCCATGGCGACCAGGACGTGGCCGCCGCCGTCGCCCAGGCGCTGCACCAACGGGAGGACCGCATGTTCGACCACATGGTCCGGATCGGTCGCCTGACCGCCAAGGAACGCGTGCTGAACCTGCTGCTCGAATTCTATGATCGTCTGGACGCCGTCGGCCTGACCAAGGGGGATACCTTCAGGATCCCGCTGACCCAGGAGGTGTTCGCCGATACGCTGGGGCTCAGCAACGTGCATATCAATCGCACCCTGCAGCAACTGCGCCGGGACGGGATGATCGTTCTGCGGGCGGGCAGCGTGACCCTCCATGACCGGGAGCGCTTGGCGCAGCTGGCGTGTTACGAGCCGGACGACCACGAGCAAGACGGGCGCTTCGATAGTCTCCGCCCGCAGTGATCTCAGTGTTGTCTGGTCTCCATTGACGACGATGATCTCGCCCGGCCGCCGGACGTCTGAGGCTCAACTGCACCTCGATCCGGACTCGGCATTCTCGGGACCCGGGAATGAACAGGCGTTACGGCGAATGTTAAAGACCGGCAGACAGCAATCTCGCCTCTAGCAGGGCAGCGCCTGCCCGCTCGAGGGAGTTGGCGGCGCGCCTTGATCGGAAGGCGGCCGTGTCGGAGCTTGGCAAAACCCATCACCCGCGGACCGAGGAGGTCGAGCTGGCCCTGAGCGCCTTCGCGCGTCGCGTCCTGCTGGATGCGGGCGACGTCGTGCGCATGCGCCAGCTGATGAGGAGCTTCGAGCTTCACCCTGCGGGTTTCCCGGTTAGTTCGCTCGGGCCGGGGCCAAGCCTGAAGTGGATCGTTACGGGCTGGGCCTGCGAAGCTCGGGTGCTGCCCGACAGCCGCCGGCAGATCTTTTCGTTCCTGCTGCCAGGCGATGTTCTGCTCGCCCGTCCGGCCCATGCGACGCGGCCATGCACCGTGGTGGCCCTCACGCGATTGGAGTGCATCGACGTGGATCAGCTGCTGTCCAGCGCCACGGAAGGTCCCCGCGCCCGGCTCGCCGACGCCATGGCGACCGCGACGGACATCAATGAAGAACGCAAGTTCGAACATATCGTCCGCCTCGGCCAGCACAGCGCTGCAGAGCGCGTGGTGCATCTCATGCTCGATTTGCGGGACCGCCTGGCCGAAGTCGGCCTGGTGCGGGGCGACACCTTCAGGCTGCCGCTGACGCAGGAGCACCTGGCCGACGCTCTTGGCCTGAGCGTCGTGCATGTGAACCGCACCCTCCGCGCGCTTCGCACCAAGGGACTGCTGGAGATCAGGTTCGGGGGCGTGACGCTGCTTCACCGCCAGCAGCTGGCGAGCATCGCGGGGCGCGTGCAGGCCCCGCCCTGACGTGGTCGCGCTACCTCTGGCCGTTCCGGAACAGGCCCCGCAGGCGATCCAGTCCGGAGGTCGGCCAGGTCCCGTCCGTGGTGACCAGACAGAGGCATCCGTCGCGGCCGTCGGCCTGCAGGCGAGGCGGAGCCTGTTCTTCGAAGTCGATGAGATCGCCCGGCGCGAGCCGTTCGCCCCCGGCGACCAGGCCGCCGTGCAGGATGACCAGCTGGCCAAACCTCGCCCGGCGCTGTTCCGGAAGATAAGCGCGGGGGGCCAGGCGCAGCAGGAACGTCGCCTCGCCCAGGCCGCTGACGCCGCGCACGTCGGCGACGCGCAGGCCGGGCCGTGTCCGGCGCCAGGCGCCCACGGCGCCGGCGTTCGGGCCGATCGGCGAGCCGTCATCAGCCGCCTCGCCTCGCACAAACCATTCCCCGAGCGTGCGGCCGCCACGCGGCTCGACCGGGACGTTGCAGAGCGCGCAGGTCTCGAAATGGACGGTCATCGCCAGAGCCGCGCCCGGCGCCATGTTGCCGGTCAGGTAGTCTGTGCGAGCCTGCGGCGAGGGATGTCGGCCTCTGCGCCGCATGCCTGATCCTGATCCTGATCCTGCTTCTGTCGCCGCTGAATCGTTGGTTAGCCGCCCGCTAAGCAACGGATGACAAGGTTCTGCAGGAGTGTTGAGATGTCGCGACCATAGCAATTCGGCCATAGCACTCACTTTGTCCGGCCACGTCAGCCCTCACAGCAATAGGGTGGGGCACGAATATAATTTTGCCAAGTACATGCAACTTTGAGGGGAATTTCCCCCCGCGGCGTCCATTGATTGTGGCACAATAGTTCGGCCAGACCCGCTCTCGGATAGATTGCGCTACACTGTAGAACCTGTCCATGCGGCGCGGCCCCACTTCGGGCGTCGAGGCTGGTGGGGACACCGGGACTCGAACCCGGACGGGCCTAGCCCGAGCGATTTTAAGTCGCTTGCGTCTACCAATTCCGCCATGTCCCCGGCTGCGAGGCTTAATCGCGCCGGGGGCTTGGGTCGAGGGCGGCGTTGACAAGGCCGCCGACCGCGGCTCGGCTTGCGCCGTCCATTCCGCTCCGCGGGAGACGCCGGTGCGGCGACGGCGGGTGTGTATTTCCTTGCCCATGTGCTCTGGCCCTGACTGCGCTAGTTCGGAGAGCTGGTCGCCGAGGCCGACGCCGAGGTCGAGGCGTTGACCGACGCCCCGGCCTGCGCCCTGCCGGTCCGCGCGTGGCCGCTGCCGGAGGGGGC
>JAQGIX010000071.1 GCA_028290925.1 Phenylobacterium sp.
CGGACGGCGCGCCGGACAAGGTGCAGTTCGGCCGCACGGTGGAGATCGAGCGCGAGGACGGCCGCCGCCAGAGCTTCCGCATCGTCGGCGAGGACGAGGCCGACCCGGCCGGCGGCAGCGTCTCCTACGTTTCGCCGCTGGCCGCGGCCCTGCTCGGCAAGCAGGTGGGCGATGCCGCGATGCTCAACGGCGTCGAGGTTGAGATAACCGCGGTGCGCTGAAGTGAGGCTGTAAGTTGTTGGCGTACAACCAGAAGTAAGATTTTCACCGACTGCCCGTAAGCGTCGTGGATTGCCGATTGCAAATTGCGCGCCAGCAATTAAGTCGGGAAACCCACTTGCCTGGCCGAGGTGGTTCGGCAAGTTGTGCAGAGTGCGTGCATGGCGGCAGCGGCGCTACGAGCATCGACGGCTCGGCGGATCCTGGTGGTCGAGGACGAGCACCACGTCTGCGAACTGATCTCTGACATGCTCATGGGGGACGACCTCGAGATCGAGTGCGTCACCACCGACCGCGAGGCCTATCGTCGGCTGAGCCGTTCGGGCGTCTTCGATGCGCTCTTGGTGGACATCAACCTGCGCGCCGGGACGACCGGGTTCGACGTGGCGCGCTTCGCCCGCCAGCTCAATCCGCGCCTGCCGGTGGTCTATGTGAGCGGCCAGGCCTCCAAGGCCTCCATCGAGACCTTCGGCGTGGCGGACAGCGCCTTCGTCGAGAAGCCGTTCACCGCCGAGCAACTGCAGGGCGCCGTGCGCCGCGTCCTGGGCGAGGACTAGGCGACGAACAGGTAGTCGCTGGCGCCGTCGAAGGCCGCCACCGGCGCGAAGTCCGGCGCCTTCAGCGCCCGGTAGCCCAGCGGCGTCAGCAGCGCCCACAGCGTGGCCGGCGTCTCGCCGGCCCGGGCCAGCGCCTCGTCGGAGACCTCCAGGAAGAGCGCCGGCCGGAAGCGGCGCAGGGTCTCGATCCCGCCGCGCACCACATGGATCTCCCAGCCCTCCACGTCGGCCTTCAGGAAGTCGAGGCGCGTCAGGCCTTCGGCCGCCGCAAAGCCGTCCAGCGTCTGCAGGGGCACCGTCTGGTCCGAGCTGGCCCGACCCCCGGACGTCCCGCCGAGCGACGCCAGGCCGAAGCCGAAGCCGCCGCGCGCCTTGATCGGCGTCGACAGCACGGCCTCGCCCGGCTGGTCGGAGAGGCCGGTGGCGATCACGCGGACGTTGCGCACCCGGTTCCAGGCCAGCGCCCGCTCGAGGATCGACCGCGCGTAGCCCGAGGGCTCGAAGGCGTAGACGCGACCCTGCGGCGCCATGCCGGCGAACAGCTTGGCGAACTGGCCGGCGTGGGCGCCCACGTCGATCACCACCGCCGAGGCGTCGATGTAGGGCGCAAAGACCGGGACCAGCTCGCGGTGATGCTGCTCCAGGCAGGCGATCGCCAGGTGCCGCATCCGGTCGAAGCGTTGGTGCAGCGTCAGCATCAGCGGCGCTTGCCGAGCTCGGCGGCGATGTCCTTGGACAGCCGGCCGACCTTGCGGTGGGCGGCGGTGATCTGGTCCTTGGTCACGCCCCAGCGCTTCATCCAGTATTCCACGGCCTTGCGCTCGGAGAGGTCGAGCCGCTCCTTGTCGATGAACCCGCGCTTGTCCTTCAGCCCGGCCATGGTGCTCCTCGCTGTCGACCCAGATCGGGTCTACTATGCTTCAGCTTCAACCTGCACGGGGAATGGGTCAGGATGAAACGGATCATACTCACGGCGATCGTCGCCGCCATGGCCACGGTCGGCGTGGCGCACGCCCAGACCGACTCGGAGAACCGCCTCCGCTGCAACGGCGAGGACCCGGATCTCTCCATCGGCGCCTGCACCGCTCTGATCCAGTCCGGCCACGAAGCCAACAACCAGCTGGCCGTCGAGTTCAACGATCGTGGCAACGCCTACTACAAGAAGAAGGACTACGACCGGGCGCTCGCCGACTTCAACCAGGCCATCCAGATCGATCCGAACTATCCGACGCCCTACTACAACCGCGGCATCGTCTACGGCGACCAGAAGAACGACACCAAGCGGGCGATCCAGGACTACGACCAGGCGATCCGGCTGAAGCCGGGCTACGTGGCCGCGCTCAACAACCGCGGCTCGGCCTATGACGACCTTGGCCAATACGATCGGGCGATCCAGGACTACAACGAGGTCCTGCGGGCCGATCCCAGCTACGGCATGGCCTACACCAACCGCGGCGTCGCCTTCCGGAACCTGCATCAGTACGAGAAGGCGCTGACCGACTACGATCAGGCCCTGAAGCTCGACGCCTCAAAGCCGAACCGGTGGAACAACCGGTGCTGGACCAAGCTGTTCCTGGGCCGCCTGCCCGAGGCGGCATCGGACTGCGATCAGGCGGTGAAGCTCAAGCCGGCCTACGGCGACGCCCTGGACGGGCGCGGCGTGATCTATCTGCGGATGAAGCAGCCGGACGCAGCGATCGCCAAGTTCGAGGCCGTCCTCAAGCGCGACAATTCCGACGCCACGGCGCTCTACGGCCGCGGCCTGGCGAAGGGCATGAAGGGCGACCGGGCCGGGGCGACTGCCGACCTGGCGGCGGCCAAGGCGCAGGACGCCAAGGTCGCCGTGACCTTCCGGGACGCCGGCCTCGCCGAGACGACTACGGCGCCGCCCAAGGCGGCGCCGGCGCACAAGAAGCCCAAGGCCAAGTGACCTGAACCCCGGCGGGGACGCGGCGGATCGCGC
The DNA here is from genome assembly GCA_028290925.1 of Phenylobacterium sp. Lineage (GTDB taxonomy): Bacteria > Pseudomonadota > Alphaproteobacteria > Caulobacterales > Caulobacteraceae > Phenylobacterium. The sequence goes on from JAQGIX010000071.1 coordinate 2,740, forward strand.
CGCCGCGTCCCGCCTGAGCGGTCAGTAGCCGTAGGGCTGGTAGCCGTACGACTGGTAGCCGTACGACTGGTTGCCGTAAGGCTGGCTATAGCCGTAGGGCGCAGGCTGGCTGTAGTCGCTGTGGCTGGACAGAACGCTGCCCAGCACCAGGCCGATGAGGCCGCCGGCCAGCGCGGTCGTCACGCCGTTGTTATTGTCGCCGCGATCGTAGCTGTCGCGGCGGGCGTAGCCGGAGTAGCCGCGGCCTTCATTCCCGCGGTTGGACTGGGCGTAGCGATCGCCGCCCCAGCTGCGCCCCTGGCCGCCGCGGTTGTAGTCGCCGCGCTGGTCGCGGGCGCCGCCGTTCCAGCCCTGGTGCTGGTCTTGGCCGCGCGAAGAATAGCCTCCGCCATAACGACCGTTGTACGGTTGCGCCGAGGCCGCGAAGCCGGTCAGCGCCATGGCCGCCGCGGCGGCTCCGAGAAGAAGGATCTTCATCGTCTGCTCCTGTGTTGAGCTCACCATGACAGGCGCAGGCTGAACGGCGTCGGGGACGGATGTTCAGCAGATGTTCATGGGTCAGACGAGGCTCAAGCGCCCAGGATCTTGCCCATGCGCACGAGGGGAACCGCTACTCCGTCGACCGGCGCCGAGGCGGTCCGCTCGATCTCGCGATACCCGCAGGCCCGGTAGAGGGGCTCGCCGGCCATGGTCCCCATGAGCTCGACGCGCGCGAAGCCCGCGGCCCGCGCCGCGGCCTCGCAGCGCTCCAGGATGCCGCGCCCGATCCCGCGGCGGGCGAAGCCGGGATGGGTGTACATGGCCCGCACGCGGGCGGCGTCCTTGGCGGGATCCAAGAGGGCGGCGTCGCGCAGCGCCATCGAGTGGTCGCCGCCGTAGAGCGTGGCCCGCCGGCTCCAGCCGCCGCACCCGACGATCCGGCCCTCGTCCTCGGCCACGAAATAGGTGCGGTCGGTGACCAACTGGGTGTCTAGGCCCATGACCGCGTGGCTGGCGGCGATCTCCGCGGGGCTGAGGAAACCCCGCTGCAGCTCGCCGATGGCGAGCCCCATCAGGGCCGTGAGCTCCGGGAGGTCGGCTTCGACGGCGAGGCGATAGGTGAGCATGTCACTCCGCAGGCTGGCCCCGGACTCCTAGCGCGGCGGCGGGGCGGCCGCCACGTCGACGGTTCGGCGCGGATCTGGCCGAAGGTCGGGAACCCGACGTGCCGCTCGGGCATTCTGCGAAAACGGCGGAAAGGGACTCGTCCCTCTCCGCGGTCGGGCCTCGCCGTTCGCAGCACGGCGGGGCCCGTCATGATCCGGTCCGCAAGGTTCTCGGAAGACAAGGGGTTGTCCGTCGCCTGCGCGAGGCGGCTGGCAGGATTTCAGTAAAGGGGCGCCCATGACGGCCGTGCTGCTCGTCGAGGACGAGGCGGACATCGCCGAGTTGATCACCGAGGCCCTGCAGGCGGCCGGCCTGGAGGTGCGCGGGGCTGTGAGCGACGAGGCGGCCTATGAGGCGCTGGAGCGTGAGGCCGGTCGCTTCGCGGTGCTGGTCACCGACATCAACCTGGGCGTCGGCACCACCGGCTTCGACGTGGCCCGGCGGGCGCGGCAGCTGAACGATCGGCTAAAGGTCGTCTACATCACAGGCCACGCCGCCCACATGGGCCGCTTCGGCGTCGAGGACGGCGTCATGTTCCCCAAGCCCTTCAGCCCTTCGGAGCTCGCCCAGCGGGTGGCCGAGATGGTGCAGACGACGGGCTCCCCCTGACCCAAACTGGGGCGCCGGCGCATCTTGTATGTTGCGGGACGTTGAGGCTCGCCGTAACGCCAAGCACATCCACCGCACGTTCCGCGTGCAGTGATTCCCCGTTTTGAGTAGGTGGCGAGTGACGCAGGCGAGGCCCGGAGCGAACGTGCTGGTCGTCGAGGACGACGCTGAGTTCCGCCGGGTGGTGAGCCACGCGCTGGAGACCGTCGGCCACGCGGTCCTGGAGGCTGCGAACGGCGAGACGGGACTCAGGTTGTTCCGCGCCGAACCGCCGGACCTGGTGATCTGCGACATCGTCATGCCGGACCGAGACGGAATCGAGCTGATCCCGGAGATGAGGGCGCTGCAGCCGAAGGTGAAGATCCTGGCGATCTCCGGCCGGCAGATGATCGGCATGCTGGACGTGCTGAACCTGGCCCAGCGCCTGGGCGCGGACGCCACGCTGGCCAAACCGTTCCAGATGGAGGCGCTGGTGGCGCTGGCCGGGACCCTGCTGGACGCGGCCTAGGGGTTGGCGTCACTCGCGCGTAAGGCGAATTTTGCCCCCCGGTAATCGCCGAGCACGAGCGATCTTAGCAAAAGATGGGCTAGAAAGCTCCGCCATCGGCCCCTAGGGTGTGCACCTGCGGGTTGAGCCGGGGAGCACACTCAACGGATGAGGTTCACGCGGGAACAGGCCGTGGTGGCCGCCAGCGCGCCCGTCATGCTGGCCGGCCTTGCGGCGATGGCGTTGGCCGACGGCTGGCCGGCTCGGCTGGGGGGCGCGGCGATGGTGGCGGGCGCCTCGGTGGCGCTGGCCGCCACGGGGCAGCGCGCGCGGCGCATGGCCTGGACGCTGGCGGCGCTGGGGGCGCTGGCGGTCCTTGTCGGCTGGCTCTGACGCGGCGTCCGGCGATTACGCCGCATTGACGCCGCACCGTTAGGCTCTGCTCAATCCGGGCGTCGAGGGAGTGGGGAAATGTTTCGCGGGATCGCGCGCATCTTCATGGATAAGGGTGCGGGCGTGGTCTGGAGCCTGGTGGCGCTGGGCTTAGCGACAACGCTCGCGGCGACCACCCTGCAGTCGCACCGCAAGGAAGATTTCCTGCGCGGCCGGATCGCGGCGCTCGCCACCCACGACGCTTCGCAATTGCAAGCCGAACTGGTGAGCTGCCGGGCGACCGTCAGGTCCTATGCCGCGGCGATATCGGCCTCGACGTCGCGCGGCGAGCCACAGCCCGGACGGACCACCCAGATCAAGGCGACGCGCGAGGATCCGCAGGGCCTCGCGGCGGAACTCGCCGGCACGCCGCCGGTCGGCTTCGACGTCTGCGCGCGCATGGAAAGCGCCGACCAGGCCGTGCTGAAGGCCCTGGACCGACGATGAGCCGTCACCTCGCGCCGGCGGCGGCGATGATCGCCGCTGCGGCTCTTGCGGGTTGCGCGACCCGTGCGCCGCTCGCCGCGCCGCTCGGCCCGGCCCCGAAGGCCGTCATCGCGCCGGCGCCCGCCGCTGCGCCGGCCCGGAAGACGGTGCGGATGATCGCGCCGAAGCCGGTGAAATGCGTGCCCGACGACCTGGGAGCGCCGCCCGCCTATCCGGACGGCGACGCGGCCTTGCGCGACGCCGGCGGTGCGGCCGACCGCTATCAGCTGCTGGCCGCAGGGCGGATCCTGCGCGAGCAGCGCCTGCAGAGGCTTGAGGACGTGGTGAAGCGTTGCCGCAACGTGGGCCGCTAGGCCATTGAATCAGAAGGCCGAAGCAGGGCCGGTGGGGAACGCCCGCGGCTCCATGTAAGTTATCCGGCCATGGCGAGATACTTCTTCAACACCGTGGACGGACGGCGCTACCCCGATGAAGAGGGCGCCGACCTTCCGGACATACATGCTGTCCGCACGAAGGCCACGCTGGTGATCGGAGAACTCCTCAAGGAGCAGCCCGCGGACCTTTGGGACACCGGGCGGCTGCGGCTGGAGGTGGCCGACGAGGCCGGCGAGATCGTGCTGCTGGTCGAGGTGTCGCTGACCTGCGACATCGCCGCCTGAGGCTAGGGCGCCTAAGGGCTCGGCGGCGCCGCCGGAACGGAGAACCGCTCCCCACTTTTCCCGGCTGTCGCTCGGATCAAGGCCGCGCTTCGTGCGTTCGAAGGCGCATGGCGAGTGGACAAGACAATCTGACCCGGTTGGTGGCCGAGCTGCGGCGGGCTGTCATCGCGGTGGAGCTGCGTCGCGGGCGTCTGGCTCGCCGCCGCGATCACCGCGCCCGCTGATCAGCGCCGCGACTGGCTAGGGTGAGGCCGTGAGGATCGCCGCCCAGATGGCCGCGCCAGCCACCGCCGCGCCGAGCGCAAGGCCGCCCAGCACGCCCAGCAGGTAGTCGAGTGCCGGAATCGGCCGCCATGTCATCGGCCCTGGTTTTCCAGTCGGATCGGTCCTGCGCCACCAAACCGGGGTTGCAGGGGGCCGGTCTAACCCTGGCGGTGGTGTCAGGCCGTGGCGGGCGGGCGGATTTCGACCTTCGGGTCGGTTGGCGCTCCCGCCCCGGCCGCAGGCGCGCTAAGGATGGCCCATGAGCGAAGCGGCCTGCGAGGTCTGGTTCTACCATCTGGAGCGCACCGGGCTCGACCAGGCGCTGCCGGAGCTTCTGGAGAAGACGCTGGCCCGCGGCTGGAAGGCGCTGGTGCGCACCCGCGAGCCGGCGCGGGTGGAGCACCTCGACGGCTGGCTGTGGAGCTACCGTGACGAGAGCTTCCTGCCGCACGCCCCGGCTGAGGAGCCGAACGCAGCCCGCCAGCCGGTGCTGCTGACCACCGGCTTCGACAATCCCAACGCCGCCGACGCCCTGTTCCTGGTGGACGGAGCCGAGCCGGGGGAGCTGGCCGGCTTCGCCCGCTGCGTGGTGCTGTTCGACGGCGCCGACGATGGCCAACTCGCCGAGGCCCGCGCCCTGTGGAGCCGGATCAAGGCCGAGGGCCTGCCCGTCTCCTATTGGAAGCAGCAGGCTCGCGGCTGGGAGAAGCAGGCGTGAGGCGGCTCGCGGCGATCGCCGGGATGCTGCTGATGGCCAGCGCCTGCGCCAGCCCGCCGCAGGCCGAACCGCCGCCGCCCTACGCCCATCCATCCGCGGAGCCGGCGCCGATCGCCACGCCGGCGCCGCCGCAGAAGGACGCCTGCGGGGCCGCCGATCTGCAGGGGCTGATCGGCCATCCGCGCACTGAGATCCCGGTGCCCGTGCAACCGGACCGCCAGCGGGTCGCCTGCACCACCTGTCCGGTGACCGAGGATTACCGCCCCGACCGGCTGAACTTCTTCTTCGACGCCGGCAGCGGGCGGATCCGCGAGATCAAGTGCGGTTAGGTCGGCGGTGACGGCGGGATCGCCAGCCCCAGCTCCTTCAATAGTTTCAGCCAGGCGGCGCGGCCCTTTTCGCGGCTGAAAAGGCGCTCGGCGGTCTTGCGGGCGGCGGCGCGCAGCGGGGCCTGGGCATCCGGGTCGCGGCAGGCGGCGATCAAAGCCTCGGACAGGGCCGCGGGAGCGAAGAACGGGACCAGGCGACCGTTCACCCCATCCTCGATGGCGTCACGCAGCGGCGGCGTGTCGGAGCCCACCACATAGCAGCCCATCGCCATGGCCTCGGACAGCGACCAGGAGAGGACGAAGGGATAGGAATAGTAGACGTGGGCCGTGGAGATCCGCAGCGCCGCCAGCATCCGCGCGTGCGGCACGCGCCCCAGGAAGTGGACCCGCGCCGGATCTATCTCGACGCCGGCGAAACAAACGTCCTTCCAGGTCTGCCCTTCCGGCGCGGAGCCGGAATAGCCGTGGCCGCTCGCGTGGCCGATGACGATCACCTGGGCGTTCGGAACCTCGGCTAGCAGGCGGGGCAGGGCGCGGGCGAAGATGTGCAGGCCGCGCAAGGGCTCCATGTTATTGTTCACGTGGGTGATCACCGGGGTTCCCGGCGCGATCACCCGGCCGTCGCCCAGCGCGAAGGGCTCCGCCGGGCCGGGGCGGATCGCCTCAAGGTCGACCCCCTCGTGGATGACCCGGATCAGCGGCTGGAAGACCGCCGGCAGGGTGGAGGCTTGAAAACGCGTCGGACACACCAGGGCGTCGGCCTGGGTGAGGCTTAGCGCCGCGACCGCGTTCTTGGCCGTGCCCAGCAGGACGCCTTCGTCGGTGAGCGGCTTGAACTCGGTGTCGAAGCCGATGTCCAGGCCGTGGCCGGAATAGAAGAACTCCGGATAGAGGATCTGCTTGGCGTCGGGCCAGACCTCCTTCAGCAGCACGGTCTCGCCCCAGCCGGTGTGGCCGATGATGATCTCCGGGTTGAAGCCCTGATCGCGGGCGCGCCGCGCGGCCTGCAGCGCCATGGAGCCGCGGATGAAGTCGGCCTCGGCTCGCACCGCCAGCGGGAAGACCCCGAAGGTCGAGCCCCGCGGGAGAGCGTATTTGAGCATCGGCACGCCCGGCACGTCTTCGGCGGCGTGTTGTTGGGCGAAGGCCACGCAGCGCACGCCCCGGCCGACCAGCTGCTGCGCCAGGTCCCGGAACTGCGCCGGGAAGTTGTTGTGCACGAAGAGGACGCCAGCCATGAGCGGGTGGTTATGGCCCGGCCCACACCCCTCCCGCTAGAGCCGGGGTGCGGGAAATCGACTGATTTCGACCGGGCGCGGCGCGGCGCCTCAGCGGCGGCGCAGGATGGCGTCGCCGGCCAGCGCCAGGGAGGCGATGATCAGCGGCAGCACGTAGTAGGCCAGCCGGTAGCCGAGGAAGGCCGCCGCCAGCGGCGCCGGGGCGGCGCTCGGCAGCAGGGTGGAGATCGTGCCCTCGAAGACGCCCGCGCCCCCCGGGACGGTGGACAGCAGCCCCACGACGCAGGCCACCGCATAGGCGCCGACGAAGCTCGCATAGCTGGTCATGCCGTGCGGCAGCAGGATCCAGACGATGCCGGCGGCGATGCCGTTGTCCACCACGCCGAGGACCAGCTGCAGCACCGCATCGCGGGCCGTCGGCAGCATCAGGCTGTGGCCGAAGGCGGAGAGCGGCTTGTCGTGGCGTATGGCGCAGAGCGCGACCCAGGCAAGGGCGCCTGCCAGCAGCAGGCCGCCGGCGCCGCGGGCCAGCGGGATCGGGATCGCGGTGGCGGCGAGCTCGGCGTGGCTCGCCAGCAGCAGACCGCTGCCGCCCAACGCGCTCAGTCCCACGGCGAAGGACATGCCGTTGAACAGTGTCGTGGCGGCGACCTGGGTGAGCCCGACGCCATAGCGTTCGTAGAGGCGCGCGCGCACCGCGCCGGCGACCAGCAGGTTGGCGCCGATGGCATGGCCGATCGCGCCGGCCAGGAACGAGCCGGCGATCGCCACCCCCCAGGGGAGGGTCTTGCCCGCCCACCGGAGACCCAGCCACTCGACGACGCCCATGAGCATGAAGCTAAGCGCTGAGAGCAGCAGCGCCGCGAGGATCGCCGCGTGGCCCCAGCCGTCCATGGCCCTCGCCACGGCCGTCCAGCTCAGGCCGCGGAACTCGCGGCGCAGCACCAAGAAGGCGGCGACCAGCAGGACCAGGGGCACGATCCGCAGCGCCAGCTTGGAGATTCCGGCTAGCGGGTGCGCGGCCGTCGCCGGCAGGGCATGGGCCAGCTCCTCCTCGATGGGTTCGGAGGGCGGCTGGGGGGGCGGATCGGTTTTCAGCACGACGGGCTCCAGTCTCTGTCGAGTCGGAGGCGCGGGTCACCCGGTTCAAGCCGGGGAAGGGCGGCCGCGGTTCCGTAGTCCGTAGGTTGATGGGAACCGAAGTCCACGGCGCCGGTTGTCGGCCGTAAGCTTCCCAAGCTCAAGGAGACGTCCCATGCCCCGGTTTGATCGGCGTGATCGCGGCGAAGACCACCGCGCAGGGCCCGAAGACCCGCGCAACCGGGCGGATTTCGGCCAGGCGGACTATTCCAGCGACTACGGATATGACCCGGACGCGCGCAGCGGCTACCGCGCCGCCGAACGCGTGGAGCCACGCGACGACGACTACGGCCAGGCCGACTATTCCGCCGACTGGGCCTATGACCGCGAGCGCGGCCGCCCCTACCGTCGCTATTCGCAGGACGATCGCGGGATGGAGCGCGAGGATCGCTACGGCGAGGGTCCCGACGGGCGCGAGCCGCGCTCCTGGGTGGACCGCGCCGGCGAGTTCCTCACTGGCCGGGACGTCGAGGATCGCCCGCCGCGCAGCCGCCGCGGGCCCTCCGACCGGGTGCTCTGGACGGTGATCGTCGAGCGGCTGAAGGACCAGCGGGGGCTCGACCTGCATGACGTGGAGGTGCTCGTCGACAACGCCGAGGTCACCCTCAACGGGACGATCCGGCGCAAGGACGACAAGCGGCGCATCGAGGATATCGTCGACATCGACGGCGTCCGGCACGTGCAGAACAACCTGCGGGTCCGCGACCGCGGCCACTGGACGTTTCTCTAGGGCTGGGCCGCCGGCGGCGCGCGCCTGGGGAACCGCCGCCGGAAGCGCTCGATCACCACGGGGGCGAAGGCCGCCGCCATCCCCCCCATGTCGGCGACCCAGTTGTCCACCAGCGGCCACAGGTGCGCGCCGGCCAGCAGGTGCGTGGCTTCCAGCAGGAGCGCGAACAGCAGGTAACCGGTCCCGATCCGCCGCAGATGGGTGCGCGGCATGGCGGCCAGGCCGAACAGGGTCGCGACGTAGAAGGCCGCGAAGTGCTCCAGGTAATGCGAGCGGACGAACTGCGGGATCATCCACCGCGGCAGGAACACGGTGATCACGATCGCCAGGGCGGCGCCCAGGAAGGCGAGCCTGGCCAGAACCGCCAGCGGGCCGGTGTCCGGATAGCGGCCGTCACCGAACAGGGTGCGGTCTTCGCCTCGGGGGCCGGCCTCGCTCATCGCCCCGAAGCTAGAAGGCTTCGCGAGATCGCGGAACCCCTTCGGCGGCCCTAACCGTTAGAGGCGTATGAGCAGGGCCGTCACCGTCACCATTCCGCACGAGCTCGGCCGGGCCGAGGCGCGCCGCCGGATCGAGGCGGGGTTCGACGACCTGTCGCGCCATCTCGGCGGCCTGGGCGCCGTCTCCAAGAGCTGGGAGGGCGACCGGTTGTCGTTCGCCTTCGCCGCCATGGGCCAGGCGATCTCCGGCTCGGTGGACGTCGCCGACCGGGCGATCCATCTCGAGGTGCTGCTGCCCGGCCTGCTCGCCATGATGGCCGGCAAGCTGAAGGGGCGGCTGCAGAAGGAAGGCCAGCTGCTGCTGGAAAAGAAATAGCTCCGTTCATTCCGACGACCGACCACGAGGAAGATCCCATGCCCAACAAGCCGACCGAAGACCCAGGCAAGCACTTCACCCACGGCTCCGGCGGCGCGAATGCCGACATGGCCGTGGAAGGCGAGGCGAAGCACGAGGACCGGCACATCGATGCCCCGCACTCACGGCCTGCCGAGCCGCTGTCCAAGCACGAGAAGCACGACCAGCTGGCCGACAAGGAAGCCGGCGCCGAGGACCGCCAGGAGGCCTTGCTGGACGAGGCGCTGGAGGAGACCTTCCCCGGATCCGACCCGATCAGCCCCAAGCACATCACCTGAGGACTCAGAGCGTCAGGCGGCTACCCGGTCGTCTGGCGTTCGACCTCGGAGTTGAGCTCGGCGCCGGCCAGGATGATCAGGTTGGAGAGCCAGTTCCACATCATGAAGCCGACCACGGCGCCCAGCGAGCCATAGGTCTTGTCGTAGTGGGCGAAGTTGCCGACGTAGAGCGAAAACAGGGCCGAGACCGCCAGCCACAGGACGAGCGCCGCGGCGCTGCCCGGCGTGATCCACGCGAAGCGGGCCGGGTGGCGGCTTGGGCCGAAGCGGTAGAGCAAGGCGATGCCGACGCCCATGGCGACCAGCAGCAACGGCCAGCTGATGAGGTTGAGCAGCACGGCCGCGTGGTGGCCGGCATAGGCCTCGACCGCTGGGCCGGCGCCCAGGACCGCGACGGCGGCCAGTCCGAACACCAGCATGCCGAGGGTGAAGGCGAGAGATATCAAGACCCTGCGAAGAAAATTTCGCGTCTCGCGCTGTTCATAGGCGATGTTGAGGCCGGTCATCAGCGCCGCCACCGCCCCGTTGGCGCTCCAGATCGAAGTGACCAGGCCGACGACGAACGTCAGCGACAGGCCGCCTTTCTGGGCCTCGGCCAGGCGGATCATCTGGTCGCCGAAGAACGTCACTGCGCTGCCGGGCAGGATGACCGCGAGCACCTGCAGGTCGTGCTGCGCCTGGGCCACGTCGGAGAACAGGCCGTAGAGCGCAACGAAGGCGGCGAGGCCGGGGAAGATGGCCAGGAGCGTGTAGAAGCTGACGCCGGCCGCGATCAGCGAAATCTGGTCGTCCGTGAACTCCTTGTAGGTGCGGACCAGGATCTCCTTCCAGCCCTGCAGCGGAATGCGAAGCGGCGAGCTGGCCATGCGTCCGGGCCCGAGGTGGCGGCCGCCGGCGGGCTCCGCGCCGCGCAGCGCCAGGACGCCGGCCCCCGCCAGCATGGCGATGGGCGCGGCCTCGAGCACCAGCTTCGGAATCAGCCGCGCCATGGTCAGGGGGTCCTTCGTCACATCGACGCGGCGGCAATGCCCGAATCGGCGCGCGGTTCCTGAGGCTAAATCCCTGACGCCGCGGCGAAAGCTGGAGGGTTCGTCGGCCCGCCCACCGCGTGCTAAGCGTCGCCGCATGAGGAGGCGCTCCGCCCGCATCGACCAGCAAGGCCTGAGCGCGGTGAAGCTCGGCGCCTCGCGCTTCGCCCTGGACGATCCCTACTACCTCGTCTTGTCGATGAGCTGGCAGGCGTTCGTGGGCAGCGTGCTGGCGCTCTACCTGGCCGCCAACCTGATCTTCGCCGCCCTCTACTGGGCCGCCCCCGGGTCGGTCGCCCACGCCCGGCCGCACAGTTTCAGCGACGCCTTCTTCTTCTCGATCGAGACGCTGGCCACCGTCGGCTACGGCGAGATGAGCCCGGACACCGCCTTCGGCCACAGCGTGGCCGCCGCGGAGATCTTCGTGGGCATGTTCCTGACCGCCCTGGTCACCGGCGGTTTCTTCGCCCGCTTCGCCCGGCCGCAGCCGCGGCTGATCTTCTCCGACGTGGCGGTGGTCGGCCCCTACGACGGCGGCCGCGCCCTGATGGTGCGTGTGGCCAGCCGCCGGCTGCATGCGATCAGCGAGGTGCACGGCCGGATCAGCTACCTCAAGACCTTCCATCTCCCCGACGGCGGCTCCTTCCGGCGGTTCTTCGACCTTCGGCTGGTGCGCAGCGAGAACCCGGTGCTCAGCCTCTCCTGGACCCTGATCCATCCGATCGAGCCGGACAGCCCGCTGTTCGAGATGACCGACGCCCGGCTGCTCGCCGAGGCGCCGCGCCTGCTGGTCTCGATCAACGGCTTCGACGAGGCGATCTCCTCGCCGATCAACGACCGGCGGTCCTACGCCCCGGAGGACGTGCGCATCGGCCACGCCTTCGTTCACATCCTCGAAGACCTGCCGGACGGGGCGATCAGCGTCGACCTCACCCGCATCCACGACACCCGCCCGGTGGGGCCGCTCGATGCTCAGGCGGTGGGCTTCACCGATTCGTAGGCCTCCTGGGCCGCCAGCCATTCCGCTTCGGCGGCGTTCAGGGCGGCGTGGGCGGCGGCTCTGCTCCGCCCGAGCTCGGCGAGCTTCGCCGGGCCCTTGGCGAGGGTGGCGGGGTCGGTCAGCTGCGCGTCGATCGCCTCGAGGGCCTGGGCGGCGCGGGCCAGCGCGGCTTCCGCCGCCTCGGCCCGGCGGCGCAGGTTGCCGGTGGGGGTCTTGCGGCCTGGCGGCGGCGGAGGCGCGGGCGGCGGCGCCGCTTCGGCCTTCACCTGGCTGGGGCTGCGCCCGGCGGCCCGCGCGCGGTCGAGCACCAAGCGGGCGTAATCCTCCATGTCGCCATCGAACGGGGCGATGGTTCCGTCGGCGGCCAGCCACAGCCGGTCGGCCACCAGCTCCATCAGCGAGCGGTCGTGGGTGATCAGGATCACCGCGCCCTCGTAGTCGTTGAGCGCTTCCAGCAAGGCGCGGCGGCTGTCGATGTCCAGGTGGTTGGTCGGCTCGTCGAGGATCAGCAGGTGCGGCGCCTCCATGGCGACCATGTTCAGCAGCAGCCGGGCGCGCTCGCCGCCGGACAGGTTGGCGACTGTGGTGCCCTGCTTCTCGAAGCCCAGCCCGAACTGGGCCAGCTTCGAGCGCCGCTGCGCCTCGCTGGACTCGGGCAGCGCGCGGCGGATGATCTCCAGCGGCGTATCTGTGGGGTCCATCGCCTCGATCTGGTGCTGGTGGAACCAGCCGACCCGCATCCGGGCCGAGCGATGCATTCGGCCCGCCTCGACCTCCAGCGCGCCGGCCACCAGCTTGGCGAAGGTCGACTTGCCGGCGCCGTTGACGCCCAGCAGGCCGATGCGGTCGTCGATGTCGAGCCGCAGGTCGAGCTTCTTCAGGATCGGCGGACCGCCGTAGCCCGCCGCGGCCTCCTCCAGGCGGAGTAGCGGCGGCGGCAGGGGACGTTCGGGCGAGGGCAGGGTGAAGGGCGCGACGTGCTCCTCAATCACCGCCGACATCGGCGGCAGCTTGGCGATGGCTTTCAGCCGCGACTGCGCCTGGCGGGCCTTGGAGGCCGTCGCCCGGAAGCGGTCGACGAAGGACTGCATGTGGGCCCGCTTGCCCTCGATCTTCACGCGGGCGGCCTCCTGCAGGCGCAGCTTCTCGGTGAGCTGCCGCTCGAAGGCGTCGTAGCCGCCGGGGTAGAGGCTGAGCTTGCCGTCCTTCATGTGCAGGATGTGGTCGACCGAGTTGTTCAGCAGCTCGCGGTCGTGGCTGATGATCATCGCCGTGTGCGGATATTTGCGAAGCCGCGCCTCAAGCCAGAGCGCGCCCTCCAGGTCGAGGTAGTTGGTGGGCTCGTCCAGCAGCAGCAGGTCGGGTTCGGCGAACAGCGAGGCGGCCAGCGCCACGCGCATGCGCCAGCCGCCGGAGAACTCCGCCATCGGCCGCGTCAGGTCGGCGTTGGTGAAGCCCAGGCCCGCCAGGATCTCGGCCGCCCGGGACGGCGCGCGGTCGGCGTCGATGTCGATCAGCCGCGCATAGATCTCGCCCAGCCGCTCAGGCTCGGCGGTCTCCAGCTCGTCGAGCAGGGCGGCGCGCTCGACATCGGCGGCGAGCACGGTCTCCAAGAGCGGCACGGGCGTCGCCGGGTGCTCCTGGTCGACCGAGCCGATTCGCGCGTCGCGCGGCAGGCCGATGTCGCCGTCGCCCTGGGTCAGCTGGCCGAGGATCAGCTTGAAGAGCGTGGACTTGCCGACGCCGTTGCGGCCCACCAGGCCGACCTTGGCGTCCCTGGGCAGGCTGACGGTGGCATGGTCCAGGAACCGGCGGCCCCAGGCGTCGAATACAAGGTCGTTGATCTGGAGCATGGTTTCGTTGAACGGACCGGCGGGCGCGAAAAGCGCCTCGCGCAAGAGCTGGGGGATGGGTGGATGGGTCGTTCAAGCCGCGCCGCCGCCTGACCCGGGCGCTGCATAGCAGAAGAGTTGGCCGCTTCACACCCGTCGCGTCGCGGGCGCCTTGGCGCGGCCCGACCTTGCCTATATAGAGCCCGCCACTCGCGCGTTCCCGCGCACCCTCCTCCTGTTCCGGAAGTCCAGACCGACCCATGACTGAACGCACCTTCTCGATCATCAAGCCCGACGCCACCCAACGGAACCTGACGGGCAAGATCAATGCGGTGATCGAGGACGCCGGCCTGCGCATCGTCGCCCAGAAGCGCATCCGCATGAGCCGCGCCCAGGCCGAGAAGTTCTACGAGGTGCACGCCGCGCGCCCGTTCTACGGCGAGCTGGTGGACTCCATGACCTCCGGCCCGGTGGTCGTTCAGGTGCTGGAAGGCGAAGGCGCCGTGGCCAAGTACCGCGAAGTGATGGGCGCCACCAATCCCGAGCAGGCCGCGGACGGCACCATCCGCAAGCTCTATGCGAGAAACGTCGGCGAGAACTCGGTCCACGGCTCTGACAGCCAGGACAACGCCAAGCTCGAGATCGCCCAGTTCTTCACCGAAGCCGACATCGTCGGCTGACCCGTCGCTCCGCCCCCGCGGCCCGGACCTTCCGGCCGCGGGGCAACCCGAACCGCGCCCGGGGGGTTCTGGCGCAGGCAAGAGAGATCAACCGACATTGAACACGCGTGACCCTAAGCTCGGGAGCTTTTCCGAACGCCTGAATTCCCAGGCCGAAGCCCGGAAGGCCCTGCTGGAGAAGTTCAAGCCGAAGCCCACCGTGCGGCCCGAGGCCTTCGAGACGCGCGAGCAGCGCAAGGCCCGCGAACTGGAAGAGGTCCGGGCCCGCCGGGTCGCGGAGAAGGAAGCGGCCCGCCAGCGCGCCGAAGCCGCCGCCGAGACCGCCCGGCTGGCGCTGGCGAACGATGAGCAGGCCCAGCTCGAGCTGAAGCGCCAGGACCGCAAGGACCGCAAGGCCCAGGCCAAGGCCGACGCCCGCGCCCGTCGCGAGGCCAAGTCGGCCCAGCGGCGCAGCTAGTCGCCGGCCCCGCCGCTCAGGCGGCGGGACAGGTCTCCGTAATAGCCCTGGATCAGCAGCTCGACGGTGTCGCCGCGGTCCTCGGCTTCGAAGGCCAGGTCCTTCGCCATCTGGATGGCGGCGGAGCGGGTGAGGCCGCGCTCGATGGCTTCGCCGTCCTTGAAGACGGTCCAGTCACTATCCTTGAGCGTCACCGCGTATTGGACCATTCGTTCATCCCTCGCGACAAGCTTCAGCGTACAAACCCCGCGAAGGTTCCCGCGCGGCGCCGGGGCCGCTAGAGCGTGACCGGCTTGCCGTGCGGGGTGCGCAGATAGGCCGCTTCCCAGGCGTGGCGGCGGTCCCGCAGGGCGCCCGCGCCGGCCAACTGCTTGGCCGTGACCAGCTGCTCCAGGGCGGCCAGCCAGTGCTCGTAGTAGCGCGAGCCGTCGTCCTGCGGGCCGGCGGCCTTGAGCTGGTCGGAGAGCGCCTCCGCCCACTCGCTCCAGGCGAAGGCGCCGCGCTCGTGCAGCTGCACGGTGAGGGCGAAGGCCTGCGCCTGCCACGGCTCGGCGAACACCGGCCCCTCGGCGTCGCGCGGCAGGCCGGGAAGCTTCAGGGGATCAGGCGCGCTCAAGGTAGGGCTCCCAGAGGTCGAGATGGATGCTGTCGCGCGGGCCCCCGGCCTCGCCCCACAGCTCGCGGGCCGTGAAGCGCACCGTGTAGAGGTGGCGCGGGTCCTCGCCCTCGCCACGGGCGTGGGAGTCGGGGAAGACGTGGGCGCCGCGCCAGGCGAGGATCTCGCCCACATGGCCGCGGACGTAGCGGGGCAGGCGGGTGTGGCCGCGCGGATGGAGATTGCGGCAGCGGACCGCATCGCCGGGCTGGAAGGCCGGCGGGGCCGCGACTTCGCGGATGTAGGAGCCAGGTCGCGCCATGGCGGCCTCCACCGCGCCGGCCGGCAGCCGCGGTTCGCCCTTCGGAGACCCCGCCGCCGGACGACCCGACGCCAGCTCGTCGGGCGTCACGAACCCGCCCTGCAACAGCAGCTTCGAGAGCGAGCGGAACCACTTCTCATAGTAGCTCATGGCCAGGTACTCGGGCCCGGGGATCAGCTCGCGCTGATGGCGCCCGACGTCGATGTTGCCCCGCGTCGGCGAGGCGATGGTCAGGGCGTGGACGCGGGCTTCCCAAGGATGGTGGAAGACGGGCCCGCCGGCTTCCGGCGCCAAGTCGCCCAGCCCCTGCATCCCGCCCATGTCGTGGACGCCGTTCACAGCCGCGCAGTCCCGATCATGCCGTCGCGGGTGACCAGGGCGGCGAGCTGGTCTTCGCTGAGCGCCTCCGTTCCGGCCGGGCGCTCGGGGATCACCAGGTAGCGGAGCTCGGCGGTGGAATCCCACACCCGGACCTCGATCTCGTCCGGCAGCGTCACCCCGAAGTCGGCGAGCACGCCGCGCGGATCGATCACCGCGCGGGAGCGGTAGGGGGCGGACTTGTACCAGACCGGCGGCAGGCCCAGCACCGGCCAGGGGTAGCAGGAGCACAGGGTGCAAACGACCATGTTGTGCGCGCCCGCGGTGTTCTCGACGGCCATCATGTGCTCGCCCTGGCCGCCGACGTAGCCCAGCTCGGCGATGGCCGCGGTGGCGTCCTCCATGAGGCGGGCGCGATAGGCCGGGTCGAACCAGGCGCGGGCCACCACGCGGGCGCCGTTGCGGGGACCGACCTTGTGCTCGAAGTGGTCGACGATGGCGTCCAGCGCCGCCGGATCGACCAGGCCCTTCTCCACCAGCAGGAATTCCAGCGCCTTGACCCGCAGCTCCATGTCGGAGGGCGGGTGCTGGCCGTGCTCGTGATCGTGCTCGTGATGGTGGTCGGAATCGTCGTGGGTCATGGGGCAGGGACCTTGGCGCACGGCCGCGCCGCTGTGAAGGCGCGCGTGCGTCTTCCACGTGACGGATCGCCGGTTCGGCGCGATGCTGGCTTCAGGAGGCCTGCCATGGACGAGCCGCACCTCATCTACTTCGCCGATCCCATGTGCTCCTGGTGCTACGGCTTCTCGCCGGTGATCGAGGAGATCCGCAAGGCGTTCGGCCGCGCGCTGCCGGTGCGCACCATCATGGGCGGCCTACGCCCGGGCACGGAGGAGCCGATGACCGCGGCCGCCAAGCGCGAGGTGCTCGGCCATTGGACGCACGTCCACGAGGCCACCGGCCTGCCGTTCGACGCGCACGCGCTGGATCGCGAAGGCTTCCGCTATGACACCGATCCGGGCGCCCGGGCGGTGATCGTGGTCCGCCGCGAGAGCGAGGAGCTGGCGGTGAACTATCTCGCTCGCGCCCAGCAGGCCTTCTACGCTGAGGGGCGCGACCTGACCTCCGGGGACGTGCTGGCCGACCTCGCGGTCGAGCTGGGCCTGGACCGGGCGAGCTTCCGCGAACAGTGGGACTCCGAAGAGGCCAAGCAGGAGACCTGGCGCGACTACGCGATCTCCCAGCGGGCCGGCGTCACCGCCTTCCCGACCCTGGTGGGCGGCCCCAATGAGGCCGGCGCCTACGGGGTGGTGACGCGCGGCTACGCGCCCGCGGAGCAGGTGGTGGGCGTGCTGAAGGACTGGATCTCGCGGATCGCGGCCTAGGGGCCGGCTCAGGCGGAGGAGCGCCAATAATCGTCGTCGGCCTCTGCCTCCCCCGATTTCGGGGGAGGGGGA
>JAQGIX010000072.1 GCA_028290925.1 Phenylobacterium sp.
GCCCGTGAAGCCCGCCGGCGCGGCGACGACGTTGAGCGAGTTCGCCACCCGGTCGGTCAGGAAGCTCCGGGCGGTGTAGTCGGCGTCCGACTTGGCGTACGACACATAGCCGTCGTACTTCCAGTTCGGCAGCGGCATGATCACCAGGTTGCCGCGGATGCCCGCGGTGCCCTTGGCGTAGTCGACCTTCTGGTTCGAACGGTCGTTGCCGAAGCCGATGAAGGCGCGCACGCCCACCGGCTGGCCCGAGGTCACGGCGGTGGGCACCGGCGAGAAGGTCGAGAACGCCAGGTTCGACGGGATCAGCGAGCTGCCCTTGATGTAGTCGAGGGACAGCTGGCGGTAGCCCGTCTGGTTGGAATCCCGCTCGTTGACCAGCAATTCCCCATAGGCCTGGGCGTCGCCCAAAGCCTGCAGGTCGTACGAGCCTTGCAGGAAGCCGGTGTAGACCTTCTCCGGCGAGATAAGGTTCTTGTTCAGCATCGCGGGCTCGAAGGTGTCGCGCACGCCGAGGCTGTTGGCCCCGCCGCCCACGCCTTCGAAGCCAGGCACCCCGAGGGTCACGGCGGGGTTCGGCCGGAAGCGGTTGAACCGGCCGATCGTGCCCGGCGCCGTGGAGCCCGCCGCGCCGATGCCGTTGGTGGTGTTGGTGCCGATGGTGTTGATGGTGACGCCGTTGCTGCCGGTGCCGGTGATCGGATAGCACTTCGGCTGGCCGGTCAGCGGATCGATGAAGTCGAGGCTCGCGCCCGTCGTCCGGTTGATCAGCATGTCGGTGTTGCAGCGGGTCCAGTCGCGCTGCCCGAGCGTCAGGTCGCTGCGCTCGTAGTAGTCGAACGAACCCTCGATGCTCCACCGGTCGGTGGTCTTGCCGGCCACCACGGAGGCGCGGGATTCATCGCCGCCGCCGTGCTGGGTCTTCGCATAGTGGCCTTCCAGGATGACCCCGTTCAGCCGGTTGCGGGTGATGACGTTCACCACGCCGGCGATGGCGTCCGAGCCGTAGATCGAGGAGGCGCCGTCCTTCAGGATCTCGACATGGTCGATGATGGCGTTCGGCAGCACGTTCAGGTCGGCCGAGCCGACGCTGCCGCGGGTGCCGGCCGGGGAGACGCGGCGGCCGTTGATCAGCACCAGGGTGCGGCTGGCCCCAAGGCCACGCAGCGACAGGGTGTTCGCGCCGGGGCCGCCGTTGGTGACGAAACCGCCGAAGGCGTTGTTGATCTGCGCCGCACCCGTCGTAATGCCGACCGATTGCAGGGCGTCGGTGGTCGAGCCGAAGCCGGCCAGGGTGGTTTCATCATGCGTCACCACCTGCACGGGCGACGCGGAATTGAAGCTGTCGCGGCGGATGCGCGAGCCGACGACGACCAGTTCGCCGACCTCGTTGCCCTTGGCCGCGGCCTTCCTGGCGTCGGTCTCGGTCTGCAGCGGCTGGCCGGTGGTCTGGGCCGCCGCGGGCGCGACGCCGAACGCGAGCACCGCGGCGACGGCAGTGCCGCATGCCAGCGCCCATTTGGATCCTAGATACATATTAACTAGCCCCCTGAAGTTGATCGGCGACCCTGAGGTGGGCTTTATTTAATAAAAAAAAGCATTTAGCCGCGCCTTGAGCGCGGCCTCCGTAGTGCGGCATTTCTGTCGCAGTTTTGCCGCAATGAGGCACATTTTGCCCCCGCCGCAGGGCCCGCGACGGCCGCTTCGGTGAACTGCGTTATACGAACTCAGCACGATGAATGGGTTATCGGAAGCTTAGATTGCAGAATCGCCATGCGCTGGTCGAACTTGCCCCGATATGCCGAAAACTGTGACGCTGAAACCTCACAGATGCGCGCTCACGAAACAGCGATACCGCGATAGCGCAGATTGTGACGACTTCGTGTTGCCCAGCTTACATGGCCGTGACAGCGTGCAACTCGGCCGTGCGGGGGCAATCCCACGGATTAAGAACTTCTCTCTTGAGCGTGGGGATAATTCACGATGCAAAGAACTAAAGGGATTTTGCGCGCCGCCTTGCTGAGCTCGGCGGCGGCCTACCTGTTTGCGCCTGGAATGGCGCAGGCCCAAGCGAAGCCGGCGAGCGGCCAGGGCGTGGGCGTCGAGGAGATCGTGGTCACCGGCTCGCGCATCCGCCGCGACACCTTCAACGCGCCGCTCCCGATGGCCACCGTCGACGCCGCGCAGCTGCGGCAATCCGGGCACGTCATCCTGGGCGACGCCCTGATGGAAATCCCGCAGATCGACGCCGCCAGCAACGCGCAGAACACCTCGAGCAGCCTGTTCAACTCCGGGCAGGCGCGGGTCGACATCCGTGGTCTGGGCCCCAGCCGAACCCTGGTGCTGATGGACAACCGCCGGATCATCAACAGCGACGCGTCGAGCCCCGCAGTCGACCTGAACACTATCCCCTCGCTGATGATCGACCGGGTGGAGGTGCAGCCGGGCGGCGTGTCGGCGGTCTATGGCTCAGACGCCATCGCCGGCGTCGTCAACCTGATCATGAAGAAGTCGTTCGACGGCCTGCAGATCGACGCCCAGACGGGCACGACAGAGAAGGGCGACGGCCAGCAGGTTCTCGCGGGCGCCATATGGGGCCGCAAGTTCATGGACGACCGCCTGAACATCGTGGTCGGCGGCGAATTCGCGCGCGAAGATCCGGTGTTCCAGAGGGACCGCGCTGATGAGGGCCTGTTCCCGGGCATCCGGCGCGATACGACCGTGGCGCCGCAGACCATCGTGCCGAACAGCCGCTCGAACACCTCGCCCTTCGCCACTTTCCAGCTGCCGAAGCCGGTCGGCGGCGTGACCATCGACGTCCGCAATCCGACCCAGATCGTGCAGCTCTCGCCGGCCTGCTCCAGCGCGACGGTGCTGCCGAGCTGCCAAGATCCGGCGCTGTTCTACTCAGGCGTCTACAACGCCCTGCAGAACAAGACGACCCGTGGGACGATCCGCGCCTACGTGGACTACAAGCTGACCGACCACATCAAGCTGTTCGCCGAAGCGAGCTACGCCCGCGTCATCGGCTACGGATTCTTCCAGCCGACCTTCTCCAACGCGGCGGGCGGGGGCACCCTGCCGGCGGTGATCAAGGGCGACAACGCCTTCCTGACCACCAGCCAGACCACCGCGGCCCAGCAGCTGCGGGGCTTCTGGGCCCAGGCCTTCCCGGTCACCACCGCAAGGCCGAACCCGTTCGTCAGCACAGCCAGCGCGCCGATCGGCAAGTTCTGGCAGGAGTTCGGCGGTCGCGATTCCGAAACCCGCCGCGGGGTGGAACGCTATGTGGTCGGAGCCGAGGGCGACTTCGACGTCATCGGCCGCACCATCCACTGGGACACCTACGCCGAGGAAGGCCGCCTGAAGGGGACCACCATCTCCTACGGCGTGGCCAACATCCAGAACACCCTCAACGCCCTCGATTCGGTGGTGGTGAACGGTCAGATCGTCTGCCGCAGCGGCGCGCCAGGCTGCGTGCCCTGGGACATCATCAACGGCCCTTCGCAGGCCGCGGTGCAGTACGCCGCGGGCGTGGCGACCACCACCTCGTCCGGCAAGCAGGACGTCGTCTCGGCCAACGTCAGCTTCGACGCCTTCAAGCTGCCGGCGGGGCCGGTCGGCGTCGCGGCGGGCGTCGAGTACCGTCGGGAGGAGAGCCTGTTCACCCAGGATCCGCTGAGCGCCTCCGGCGCCCTGTTCTTCAACGCCATCGGCACCCGCGGCGGCAAGTTCGACGTCAAGGAAGCCTATGGCGAGGTCCGGGTCCCGCTCCTGAAGGACCTGCCGTTCTTCGACGAACTGACAGTGGAAGGCGCGGCCCGCGTCTCGGACTATTCGACCATCGGCAGCACCCACCAGTACCGGGTCTCCGCCGAGTGGGCGCCGATCCGCGACATCCGCTTCCGCGCCAACCAGGCGACGGCCGTGCGGGCGCCGAACATCGTCGAACTGTTCTCGCCGCAAAGCGTGAACTTCACCACCGCGGCCAACGACCCCTGCGACGCCCAGGCGTTCCGGATCGCCACGGCCGGACAGCAGGCGGCGCGCCGGATCACCTGCGCGGCGGCCATTCCGAACTGGAACCCGGCGACCTTCACCTCGAACATCGGAACGGCCCGCTCGTCGCTGCAGCTGCTGCAGGGCGGCAACCCGAACCTCGGGGCCGAGACGGCGAAGACCTACGACCTCGGCGTCGTGATCCAGCCGCGCTGGATCCCCAACCTCCAGTTCTCGTTCGACTTCTTCAAGTATAATATCGAGAACGAGATTGGGACGATCCCGATCAACACCCTGTTCCAGAACCTCTGCTACGACTCACCCCAGGCGCTGGCCAGCAATCCGTTCTGCGCCCTGATCCACCGCGATCTGAGCACCACGTCCGGCGCGCGTGACTCGGTGACCGGCCTGCCGATCGGCGGCGGCGTCTCGGTGGCCGTGTTGACCAACCAGAACGTGGCCAAGGTGAAGGTCGAGGGCTTCGACGCCTCGATCGCCTACCGCTTCGACGTGGGGGACGTCTGGAAGGGCCACGACCTCGGGTCCATCGGCCTCCGGGTGGATGGGACCGACATGTACAACTGGGCCCTTCAGGGCTTGCCTGGTCAGGCCTACACGCAGTTCCAGAACACCATCAACAACGCCACGCCGCGCTGGAAGGTGACCGGAAACGTCAGCTGGACCTACGACAAGCTGCTGATCGGCTGGACCACCCACTTCATCGGCTCGATGGTCGCCAACAACGGCGTGCCGGTCGGGGCGCTGTCGCCGGGCAAGACCGGCGACTACTACGAGCATGACCTGCGCGGCCGCTACCGGCTCAACGATGAGGTGGAGATCCGCGGTGGGGTGCTGAACATCACCGACAAGTATCCGCCGGCCCTGCCCGAGACCTTCGCGGGCACCGGCACGGGTTCGTCGACCTTCAGCAACAGCGGCCGCTTCTACTACATGGGCGTGACGCTGCGGTACTGAGCCAAGCCTAAACCGCCCGGAGCTCATGGGCTCCGGGCGGATCTCCTGGGAAGCGTTGCGCAAAGAGCCGTCGGGGACGCCCGGCGGCTCTCGTGTTCTCGAGCCTAGGCTGTGGCCATGGCCCGCTTGGACAGCATGCCGGCGAGGCGGCCGGCGATGATCTCCTCGGCCTCGCGGACCATGCGGTGCACCAGCTCGGCGCAGGTCGGGATATCGTGGATCAGGCCCTGGACCTGGCCGGCCGACCAGATGCCGGCGTCGTTGTCGCCGACCTCATAGACGCTGCGGCCACGGGTGCCGGCCACCAGCTCGCGGACGTCCTCGAACTTGGCGCCTTCGCGCTCGAGCGCCACGACCTGCTGGCTGATGGCGTTCTTCGCCACCCGGCTGGTGTTGTGCATGGTGCGGAAGATCAGCTCGGTGGCGCGCTCGTCGTTCTCGACGATCTGGCGCTTGATGTTCTCGTGGATCGGGCTCTCCACCGTGGCCATGAAGCGGGTGCCCATGTTGACGCCCTCGGCGCCCAGAGCGAGCGCGGCCACCAGGCCGCGGGCGTCGCCGAAGCCGCCCGAGGCGATCATCGGGATCTTGATCTTGTCCGCCGCCGCTGGGATCAGGATCAGGCCCGGCACGTCGTCCTCGCCGGGGTGGCCTGCGCACTCGAAGCCGTCGATGGAGATCGCATCGACCCCCATCCGCTCCGCGGAGAGGCCGTGGCGCACCGAGGTGCACTTATGGATCACCTTGATCCCGTGCTTCTTGAATTCCTCGACATGCTCGATGGGCTTGTTGCCCGCGGTCTCGACGATCTTGATCCCGGCCTCGATGATCGCCTGGCGGTACTCCGCATAGGGCGGCGGCTTGATGGCCGGCAGGATGGTCAGGTTCACGCCGAACGGCTTGTCGGTCAGCGAGCGGGCCCGCGCGATCTCCTCGGTGAGCTTTTCCGGCGTCGGCTGGGTGAGCGCGGTGATGAAGCCCAGCGCCCCGGCGTTAGCCACCGCCGCCACCAGCTCGGCGCGGCCCACCCACTGCATGCCGCCCTGCACGATGGGATGCTCGATCCCGAACATCTCGGTGAAACGGGTCTTCAGCGCCATGACGCCCCTCCAAACGGTTGTTTGGAAGCCAGTTGAACCCGGCGACGCCGCGTCAGGCAACCGGTGTTTACTGCAACCCCGTCCGGCCGATGGCGTAGAACCGCTCGGCCCGGCGCTTGCGAAGCTCATCGGGCGAGAAGCCCTCCAGGCCCTTCAGCTCCGCCTCCAGCGCATCGCCCACCGCCTGCATCACGGCCGGGATGTCGGAGTGCGCGCCGCCGGCCGGCTCGGGGATGATGCGGTCGACGATGTTCATGCCCAGCAGGTCCTGGGCGGTGATCTTCATGGCCTTGGCGGCGTCGGCGCCGGTGCGGGCCCCACGCCAGAGGATCGAGTTGGCGCCCTCGGGGGCGATCACCGAATAGATGGCATGCTCCAGGATCAGCACGCGGTTGGCGGCGGCCAGCGCGATCGCCCCGCCGGAGCCGCCCTCGCCGGTGATGAGCGCAATGTTCGGGACGCCGGCCATCAGGCACATCTCGGTGGATCGCGCGATGGCCTCGGCGACGCCGCGCTCCTCGGAGGCGACCCCCGGATAGGCGCCGGCGGTGTCCACAAAGCTGACCACCGGCAGGGAGAAGCGCTCGGCCAGCTGCATCAGGCGGACCGCCTTGCGGTAGCCCTCGGGGCGGGCATAGCCGAAGTTGTGCTTCACGCGGGTGACGGTGTCGCGGCCCTTCTCATTGCCGATCACCACCACCGGACGGCCGCGGAACCGGCCGAGACCGCCCATGATCGCTTGGTCGTCGCCGAAGGTGCGGTCGCCGCGCAGTTCGACGAACTCCTCGATCAGCGCCTGGCAGTAGTCGATGAAATGCGGCCGGTCGGGATGGCGGGCGACCTGGGTCTTCTGCCAGGCGTCCAGCTTGGCGTAGGCCTCGCGGCGCATGCCCTGGGCGCGGGTCCTGAGCGCCTCGATCTCGGCGTCGAAAGCGCCGGCGCTGGCGCTCTCCGAGAGCTTGGAAAGCTCTTCGATCTTGGCTTCGAGCTCGGCGATCGGACGCTCGAACTCGAGGTAATGGACAGCCATCAAAGGCGCGCCTGTGCAGTTCGCGAAGCGGCGGAAATTAGGCGCGATAGGCGCCGCTCACAAGGCCGGCCTCGCCAGGCCGGTGCAACCCCGGCCACGGCCCGGGAGTTTCCTTGCTCGAGGTCGAGCTGGGCCCGAACCGTCCTGAGTGGGGGGCCGAGACGGCGGATTCGGCGCGGCCCGTTGAAACCGCGCGGTCCTGCCCAGACACCGCAAGTCCGCGCCTGAGGAGAGAGAGATGAACATCCCCCTGAAGTTCGCCATGGCCTCGACGCTGGCGCTGGCGACCGCCGCCCCCGCCATGGCCCAGTACCAGCCGAGCCCGTACCAACCGAACCAGTACCAACCCAACCAGTACCAGCCCACGCCGCAATATCAGGAAGACCAGCAGCGCTATCAGCAGCAGCGCGACGAATACCAGCAGCAGCGTGACGCCTACGACGCGCGGCGGTCCGACTATGACCAGCATCGGCAGGGCTATCAGGCGGCGCGCAACGAGTATCAGCGCCGCCTCGACGCCTATAACCGCGCCCGCTACGACTACGACCGTCGCTACGGCCGCGGCGCCTACGTCCGCGTCTACGGCCCCGCGCCGGTGTGGAGCGACAGCAACTGGGCCTACTATGTGACGCCCGCGCCGTCCCCCTACTACGCCCAGACCCCCTACGCGCCGGCGGCGCCCTACTATGGCGCGAACACCGCCTACGCGGCCCCGGTCCAGTGTGACCACTCCTCGACCGTTCCGGCCGGCGCGATCGGCGCCCTGGCCGGCGCCTTGCTGGGCTCGAACGTGGCCGCGCGCGGCCGCCGAACGGAAGGCGCCGTGCTCGGCGGCGTGGTGGGCGCCGGCGTCGGCGCCGCGGTCGGCCACGCCCACGACAAGTACAAGTGCGACCAGCGCGGTCCGTACTTCGGCTACAACGAGACCATCCCCTATCGCGAAAGCAGCGACTATCGCACCGACCGCTACAGCGACTACCAGCGGATGGGCTGCCGCCTGGCGACCGCGCCGGTGGATTCCTACGGCCAGGACTACCGCTATGTGCGGGTCTGCCCCGATCCGGACGGCCGCTACCGGATCGTCGGCTAGTCCGACCTGAAGACTTGAGAGGGGCCGCGCCTTCGGGGGCGGCCCTTTTTCATGAGCCCTTCGCCCTCGATAAGGAGAAGCCTCAGCGCTTCTTGGCCAGCGGATGGCGGGTGGCCACCACCTCGCGAAGCCGGTCGCCGGCGACGTGGGTGTAGATCTGGGTGGTGGCGATATCGGCGTGGCCCAGGAGCTTCTGGACCACGCGCAGGTCCGCGCCGCCTTCCAGAAGATGGGTGGCGAAGGCGTGGCGCAGGACGTGGGGCGAGACGCGGGCCGGATCGACCCCGGCCCCGGCCGCCGCCTCGTCCAGCAGCTGGGCGAAGCGGCGCGGGGTGATGCGGCCCGACTTGCCGCGCGAGGCGAACAGCCAGGGATTGGCGCCGTCGCCCTTCGGCAGGAACGAGGGGCGGACCGCCAGGTAGGCCTTGATGGCCATGCGGGCGGCGTCGTTGAGCGGGGCCAGGCGCTCCTTGCCGCCCTTGCCCTTGACGATCAGGTAGGCCGGATCGCGGGCCAGGGCCGCGAGCGGCAGGGCGGTGAGCTCGGAGATGCGCAGGCCCGAGGCGTAGGCCAGCTCGACCATGCAGCCGAGCCTGAGGCCCTGGGCCCCGTCGCGGGCGCCGGCCGCGGCGATCAACCGGTCCATCTCGTCGCGGCTGAGGATCTTGGGCAGCGGGCGGCCCTTCTTCGGCGCCTCAACGCGGCGTGAGGGATCGTCGGAGCGCCAGCCCTCGCCCAGCACGAAGCGGTAGAATTGGCGCAGCGACGCCCGACGCCGCGACGCCGTCGCCGGCGACAGGCCGCGATCGTCCAACGCGCGGAAATAGGCCTCGATCTCTTCGGCTGACGTGGTGGCCAGGTCATGGTCCCTGCCGGCCAGGAAGGCGGTGGCGTCGGCCAGGTCGCGGGCGTAGGCGGTGAGCGTGTTCCTGGCCGCCGCGCGTTCGACGGACATCATCTCCAGGAAGGCCTCGGCCCAGGACGCCCCCTGCCCGCCCCCCTGCCCGCTCATTTGAGCCCGACCAGCCCCTCGAGGGCGAAGGCGCGGGCGTCGGCGTCGAGGCCGGCATGGCGCAGCGCCCGGACGACGCGGGCCCGGTCGCCGAAGGCCAGGCCCGCAGGCCCGGCTTCGGCGCAGGTCCAGAGCACCAGGAGCGCCGTTTCTCCGGCGCGCTTTTCAGACCCTGCGGCCTCCAGGGCGAGGTTGCGACCGGCGGGACCCTTGCCCTCGGGCGTGGCGAGCGCGGCGATGCGGGCCCGCAAGGTCGGGCCGAGCGGCTCGGCGAAGGCCTCGGCGATCAGGGCGGCGGCCGAGGCGCGGGCGCGGACCTTGGGATCACGGGTGTCGGCTGCGTCCAGCAGGCGCTCCAGCTCGACCGTTGCGAACGGCCCGCCGGCGGCGATCGCCTGGGTCGCGCCGGCGAGCTCGGGCGGGGCGGCCGTGAGATCGAAGGCAGGCTCGGTGGGCCCGCCCTGCGCCAGGGCGGCGGCCACGACCGGCGACGGCTTGGCCTGGCCGAGGTCGAGGCCGAGGTTGCGGGAGAGCGCGTAGTCGAGGCCGTTGCGCAGCGAGGGCGCACCGGGATCGCCGGCGCCCGCCAGCTTGGCGGCCATCAGGCGGGTGAAGACGGCGTCCTTGCCCTGCGACTGGGCGACCTCGAAGGTGAGCTGGGCCTCGGCGGCGCGGCCGCCAACCGCCTGGCAGTAGGTCCGCAGCCGCACCCAATAGACGTCGTCGCGGCCGGCGGTGAGCGCCGCCTCGATGGCGCAGGCCCGCGCGTCCTCGCCGGCCAGCAAGGCGCTCTCGGCGGCCACCCGGGCAAGATCGGGATTGCGGTCGAGGCCGGGCGCGCGGGCGAGGATCGCCGCCGCGGCCCTGGGATCGCCCTGCCCGATCAAGG
>JAQGIX010000108.1 GCA_028290925.1 Phenylobacterium sp.
GACGAGCACGCCCTGGCCATCGTCCGCAACATCGTCGCCAACCTGAACACCCCCGGCCCGCCGGCCCGGTGATGGCCGAGCCGCGGCCGCCGGCCTACGACCCGGAGGAGCTCTACGGCATCGTCCCCACCGACGTGCGCGCGCCCTACGACGTCCGCGAGGTGATCGCCCGCATCGTCGACGGCTCGGAGTTCCCCGAGTTCAAGCCGCTCTACGGCGCAACCCTGGTCACCGGCTTCGCGCGCATCTGGGGCTATCCGGTGGCCATCCTGGCCAACAACGGCGTGCTCTTCTCCGAGAGCGCGCTGAAGGGCGCCCACTTCATCGAGCTCGCCTGCCAGCGGAAGATCCCGCTGGTCTTCCTGCAGAACATCTCGGGCTTCATGGTCGGCGGAAAGTACGAGGCCGGGGGCATCGCCAAGGACGGGGCCAAGCTGGTCACCGCCGTCGCCTCGGCCAACGTGCCGAAGTTCACCGTGCTGATCGGCGGCTCGTTCGGGGCCGGCAACTACGGCATGTGCGGCCGCGCCTATTCCCCCCGCTTCCTGTGGACCTGGCCCAACAGCCGCATCTCGGTGATGGGCGGCGAGCAGGCCGCCAGCGTGCTGGCCACCGTCCACCGCGACGCCGACAAGTGGACGCCCGAGCAGGAGGAAGCCTTCAAGGCGCCGGTCCGCCAGAAGTACGAGGACGAAGGCAATCCCTACTTCGCCACCGCGCGGCTGTGGGACGACGGCATCATCGACCCGGCCCAGACCCGCGACGTGCTGGGCCTCTCGATCAGCGCGGCGCTGAACGCCCCGATCCCCGAGACGCGCTTCGGCGTGTTCAGGATGTGATCGCGTGATGGACGCCCCCGCACTGGACGCCGCCACCGCCGACGCCATCACCGGCGAGATCGGTCGCGCCTCGAAGCACGCCCTGCCCATCGGCGCGCCCTGCCCCAACTGCGGCGCGCCGCTGCAAGGCGCCTGGTGCCACGCCTGCGGCCAGAAGGGCGAGGAGTACCACCGCTCGATCTGGCATCTGATCGCCGAGGCCTTCGAGGGCCTGACCCACGTGGACGGACGGGTCTGGAAGACCCTGCCGCGCCTGGTGGTGAAGCCCGGCCAGTTGACCCGCGACTACCTCGACGGCCACCGCGCCTCGCAGATCCCGCCGTTCCGGCTGTTCCTGGTGGCCCTGCTGCTGGTGTTCTTCGCCGGCGGCCTCAGCGTCTCGGCGAACCCCGTCAACTTCAACCTCCGCCCGATCAACGATCCCAAGGCCCTGTCCACCCTGTCGGTCAAGGATCGCGCCGACGTCGACGCGGCCATGAAGCAGATCCGCGCCGCCTCGGCCGAGAAGGCGGTCGCCGCCGTCCGTCCCGCCGCCGGCTCCAGGGCCTTCTGGGTCGGCCGCGTCCGCAACGCCCTCGACAACCCCGAGAGCGTCTTCGCGGCCATGGAGCAGTGGGGCCACCGGCTGGCCTTCCTGATGCTGCCGATCGCCGCCCTGCTGTTGGCCCCGCTGTTCGCCTTCAGGAAGGGCGTCTACCTGTTCGACCACCTGATCTTCTCGATGCATTCCCTGTCGTTCCAGGGCCTGCTGCTGACCCTGATCTTCCTGCTGGGACTGGGGGTGAGCGGCGCCTGGTGGCTGGTCGTCCTCGCCCCCGCGCACCTGTTCGTCCATATGCGCGGGACCTACGGGACGGGGGTGTTCGGCACGCTGTCGCGCATGTTCGTGCTGTTCATCGGATCGACCGTCGCGGTCTCCGTCCTGCTCGCGGGGCTGATCGTCATCGGCCTGGCCTCGGCGCACTGAGGACCTCGCCCATGTTCAAGTCCCTGCTGGTCGCCAACCGCGGCGAGATCGCGGTCCGGGTGTTCGCCACCGCCCGGCGGATGGGCCTGTCGACGGTGGCCGTCTATTCCGACGCCGACGCCGAGGCCCTGCACGTCCGCGCCGCCGACGCCGCCGTGCGGATCGGGCCCGCCGCCGCGCGGGAGAGCTATCTGGTGGGCGAGAAGATCATCGCCGCGGCCAGGCAGGCCGGCGCCGACGCCATCCATCCGGGCTACGGCTTTCTCTCCGAGAACGCCGACTTCGCCGAGGCGGTGACCGCCGCCGGCCTCACCTGGGTCGGCCCGCCGCCGGCCGCGATCCGCGCCATGGGGCTGAAGGACGCCGCCAAGGCGCTGATGGCCAAGGCCGGCGTGCCGGTGACCCCCGGCTATCTCGGCGAGGACCAGGACGAGGCGGCGCTGGCCAGGGAAGCCGGGCGGATCGGCTTCCCGGTGCTGATCAAGGCCGTGGCCGGCGGCGGCGGCAAGGGCATGCGCCGCGTGGACAAGGCCGCCGATTTCGCCGCCGCCCTCACCAGCGCCCGGCGCGAAGCCAAGGCCGCGTTCGGCGACGACCGGGTGCTGCTGGAGACCTACGTCACCCGCCCCCGCCACATCGAGGTGCAGGTGTTCGCCGACAACCACGGCGCCGCCGTCCACCTGTTCGAGCGCGACTGCTCCCTGCAGCGCCGCCACCAGAAGGTCATCGAGGAGGCGCCGGCCCCCGGCATGGACGCCGAGACGAGGGCCGCCGTGACGTCGGCCGCCGTCAAGGCGGCGCTGGCGGTGGGCTACCAGGGCGCCGGCACCGTGGAGTTCATCGCCGACGCCTCGGAGGGCCTGCGCGCCGACCGCATCTGGTTCATGGAGATGAACACCCGCCTGCAGGTGGAGCATCCGGTCACCGAGATGGTCACCGGCCTGGACCTGGTGGAATGGCAGCTGCGCATCGCCGCCGGCGAGCCCCTGCCGCTCGCCCAGGACCAGATCAGGCTCACCGGCCATGCCGTGGAGGCGAGGCTCTACGCCGAGAACACCGCCGGCGGCAGGTTCCTGCCCTCCACCGGCCGCCTCGACCACTTCCGCCTGCCGCCCAGCCTGCGGGTCGACGCCGGCGTCGAGGAAGGCGGCGAGGTCACCCCCTTCTACGATCCGATGATCGCCAAGCTGATCGCCTATGCGCCCACCCGCGAGGCGGCGCTCAGCGAGCTGGCCCAGGCCTGCGACGAGGTCGAGGTCTGGCCGGTGAAGACCAACGCCGGCTTCCTGATGCGCTGCCTGGAGGCCCCGGACTTCATCGGCGGCGAGGTCGACACCGGCTTCATCGAGCGCAACCTGGCCGCCCTCACCGACCCCGCCGAGCCCACCGCGGCCGCGCTCTCGGCCGCGGCCTCCGGCGCCATGCTGGCCGGAGATGACGAGTTCATCGAGCCCGAGCCGTCGCCCTGGCGCGAGCTCACGGGCTTCCGCCTCAACGC
The DNA here is from genome assembly GCA_028290925.1 of Phenylobacterium sp. Lineage (GTDB taxonomy): Bacteria > Pseudomonadota > Alphaproteobacteria > Caulobacterales > Caulobacteraceae > Phenylobacterium. The sequence goes on from JAQGIX010000108.1 coordinate 3,305, forward strand.
CGCGCCGGCCAGCCAGGTGCGGCTGTTCCGGGGTGGCCAGACCGTGCTGGCCGAGGCCGTGGACGACCTGCAGCCGCGCTCGGTGCTGGTCACCGAGGCCGACGAGATCGTGGTGTTCGAGGCCGGCGAGGCCTTCGCCTTCGCCACCCATCCGCCCAGCGCCGACGAGGCCGAGGGCGGCGGCTCCGACGGCCAGGTCCGCGCGCCCATGCCGGGCAAGGTGACCGCCGTCGCGGTCAAGGCCGGCGATCAGGTGGCCAAGGGCCAGACGATCCTCACCCTGGAAGCCATGAAGATGGAATATGCGCTCACCGCCCCCTTCGACGGCGAGGTGGCCGAGCTCGCGGCCAAGGTCGGGGACCAGGTGGTCGACGGCGCCCTGCTGGCGGTTCTCGCGGCGCCTCGCGACCCCGCCTGAGCCCCCGGCCCGTTGCGTTGCGCGATCCAAATCGGCTACTCGATCCAGGTCCACGTGGACCATCCCTTGAGCCGTCGTCCAGCGCCGAGGCCCGTCCCTTGAGGCGGTGGCCGCTCAACGGCGTCACACTGGAACTGAAGCAGGAGACTCGGTGCGTCGGTTCGAAGGCCTAGGGTCCGGCCA
>JAQGIX010000219.1 GCA_028290925.1 Phenylobacterium sp.
AACACCATGGCGTCGTCGGCGAAGGCCTTGAACTCCAGCGCGTTGCCGGAGGGGTCGAGGAAGAACATGGTCGCCTGCTCGCCGGGCAGGCCCTTGAAGCGCACCTGCGGCTCGATGATGAACCTCGTGCCGGCGGCGGTCAGGCGCTCGGCCAGGGCGTGCCATTCGGGAAGGGTCAGGATGACGCCGAAGTGGCGGACCGGCACGTCCTCGCCGTCCACCGGACTCGTCGAGCGGTGGCCGACTTCAGCCGGCGACAGGTGGGCGACGATCTGGTGGCCGCGGAAGTCGAAGTCGACCCACTCGTGGCTCGATCGGCCCTCGGGGCAGCCCAGCAGGTCGCCGTAGAAGGCGCGGGCCTCGGCGAGGTCGCGGACCGGGAAGGCGAGGTGGAAGCGGGGGATGTCCATCGGGGCCTCTTATCGCGCCGCCGCGCCTTGCGCGAGAGGCCTTCCGCTAACGCCGCGCGCAGCTAAGCTATGGGCTGGGGCGAGGGCGATTCATGTTCGGAAAACTGGCGTGGGCGGCGGTGGCCGCGGCGGCGATCGGGGCCTTGGGGTTTGCAGGCCCGGCCGGCGCGGCGGAGCTGCTGCTGGGGGCCTACGCCCACGACGTGGCCTTCCTGGGGGCGGCGATCGGTTCGGGCGCGGCGGACCGCGAGAAGGGCGCCGACATCGAGCTCGGCATCCGCTCCGACCGGATCGAGGCATGGCGCTGGATCGGCGCGCCGCAGGCCCACGCCTTCGTCTCGGTGAACACCGACGGCACCTCGGACTTCGTGGCCGCCGGCCTCTCCTGGCCGATCAGGCTGACCGATCGCTTCTACCTGCGGCCGGGCCTGGGACTGGCCTATACCGACGGCAAGGCGAAGCTGCCGGCGGTCAATGCGCCGGGGCTGACGCCGGCGGAGATCCAGCGGCGGCTGACCCTCTACCAGACACGCATCGATTTCGGCTCGCGCCTGCTGTTCGAGCCGGAGATCGCGCTCGGCGCCCATCTCGGCGGGCCGTGGAGCGCGGAGCTCTCCTGGGTGCACATCTCCAACGGCGAGATCTTCCACCACGGCAAGAACCAGGGGCTTGACGATGCGGGCATCCGGGTGATCTACGCCCTCGGCGCGCGCGGCCGCTAAGGCCCCAGGCGCCCACAATCGATCCACGATCCCCCGCCGAGCACCTGTCGAAGGGCGGGAGGGATCAGACCCGGCGGGTTGGAGGATCGTATCCATGGCAAATGTCACCGTGATCGGCGCCCAGTGGGGCGACGAGGGCAAGGGCAAGCTGGTGGACTGGCTGTCCAATCGCGCCGACGTGGTGGTGCGCTTCCAGGGCGGCCACAACGCGGGCCACACGCTGGTGGTGGGCGAGCAGGTCTACAAGCTCTCCCTGCTGCCCTCCGGGGTGGTGCAAGGCAAGCTGTCCGTCATCGGAAATGGCGTGGTGGTCGATCCCTGGCACCTCCTGGAAGAGATCGCCAAGATCGGCGCCCAGGGCATCGTGATCACCCCGGACCTGCTGGTGGTGGCCGACAACGCCTGCCTGATCCTGCCGCTGCACAAGGATCTCGACCAGGCGCGCGAGGCCGCCGCCACCCAGAAGATCGGCACTACCGGGCGCGGCATCGGCCCGGCCTACGAGGACAAGGTCGGCCGCCGGGCGATCCGGGTGGCCGACCTCGCCGACCGCGAGGCGCTGGAGGCCAAGATCGACCGGCTGCTGGCCCACCACGGGCCGCTGCGGCGCGGACTGGGGTTGCCGGAGGCCGACGCGGCGGAGCTGCTGGCGGCGCTGGAGGCGGTGGCGCCGAAGGTGCTGCCCTACGCCCGGCCGGCCTGGCTGCTGCTGGACCGCGAGGTCAAGGCCGGCCGCCGGGTCCTGTTCGAGGGCGCGCAGGGCGCATTGCTCGACGTCGACCATGGCACCTATCCGTTCGTCACCTCGTCGAACACCGTGGCCGGCCAGGCCGCGGCGGGCTCGGGCCTGGGGCCGAAGAGCGCGGGCTATGTGCTGGGCATCGTCAAGGCCTACACCACCCGGGTCGGCGAGGGGCCGTTCCCCACCGAGCTCAACGACGCGGTCGGCCAGCGGTTGGGCGAGGTGGGCCGCGAGTTCGGCACGGTGACCGGCCGGGCGCGGCGCTGCGGCTGGTTCGACGCGGTGCTGGTCCGCCAGTCGGTGGCGCTGAACGGCATCAGCGGCATCGCGCTGACCAAGCTCGACGTGCTGGACGGGTTCGAGACGCTGAAGATCTGCACCGGCTACCGGCTGGGCGAGGCGACCATCGACCACCTGCCGGCCGGCCTGAAGGCGCAGGGCCAGCTGGTCCCGATCTATGAGGAGATGGAAGGCTGGAGCGGGAGCACGCAGGGCGCGCGCTCCTGGCGCGAGCTGCCGGCCAGCGCGGTGAAGTACGTCCGCCGGATCGAGGAGCTGATCGGCGCGCCGGTGGCCCTGCTCGGCACCAGCCCGCAGCGCGAGGACATGATCGTGGTCCGCGACCCGTTCCAGGATTGAAGGTCGTGCTCTGGGCCCAGCCGGACGCAAAAGCGGTTCGACGGCTTTTGCCGGCTGTCGCTCAGGATTTATCAATAACAGTGTTCTCGTAATCCGTTCTTTACCGACGCGGTCCTAGGCAAGGCTGTCCGGAGCCTCGCCTGTGTTCGACAACGACGCCAAGATCATCCAGCGGATGGCGCCCATGCTGCAGCGGGTGCTGATCGCCGATCCGCACACCGCCAACGCGCGGCTGCTGGGCGAGCTGATCCGCACCACGGTGCGCTGCCAGGTCTGGGCCGCGCCGAGCACCGACAAGGCGCTGAAGCTGGCCGGCTCGATCGAGCCGGACATCATCTTCGTGGAGATGTCGGCCGAGGGCCTGGAAGGGGCGGCGTTCACCCGCAAGCTCCGGCGCGGCGCGCTGAGCTGCCGCCAGGCGCCGGTGATCATGATGACCAGCCAGGCGACGGCGGCGACGATCCTGGCGGCCCGCGACGCCGGGGTGCACGAATTCCTGCGCAAGCCGTTCACGGTGAAGGACCTGCTGCGCCGGCTGGAGGCGGTGACGCTTCGGCCGCGCGACTGGATCGAGGCGGTGGACTATGTCGGCCCCGACCGGCGGCGGTTCAATTCCGGCGACTACTCAGGCCCGCTGAAGCGGCGCGCCGACACGCGGCCGACGCCGGATTCGGCGCGCACCTCGCAGGCCCTGAAGATCGTGCGCTCGGCGATCGCGGCGGTTGGCAAGGACCCGGTCCAGGCGCTGCGCGCCCTGCAGACCCAGGGGATGGAGCTGCAGAAGGCCGGGGTGAAGGCCAGTGACATGAAGCTCACCGACGCGGCCATCGCCTTCAACCGCTACCTCGCCGACGTGGAGCGGACGGGCGGCTTCGACGCAGCCGAGCTGGAGCGCCGCGCCGCGCCGCTGCTGGCCTATCTGCCGAGGGACGACAGCGCAGTCGCGGCCTAGCCACAAAAAACCCCCGCTCGTTGCCGCGCAGGCGGCAATCCAAGCGGGGGCTTCAAGCAGACGCGCTATCGATCAGACCGGACTCGGCTTGGGTCCCCGCCTGCGCGGGGATGAGCCGAGTTGAGGATTACGCCGAGACCAGGTTCCGTTCTTCGGCCGCGGCGCGCATGGCCTTCTGCAACTTCTCGAAGGCGCGGACCTCGATCTGGCGGACGCGCTCGCGGCTGACGCCGTACTGCGTGGCGAGCTCCTCCAGGGTGGTGGGATCGTCCTTCAGGCGCCGCTCGGTGAGGATGTGGCGCTCGCGGTCGGTCAGCTCGGCCATGGCCTCTTCCAGGAGGCCCATGCGGAGGTTCTTCTCCTGGGTGTCGGCGACCACGGTCTCCTGGCTGGGGGTGACCTCGTCGACCAGCCAGTCCTGCCACTCGCTCTCGCCGTCGGCGCGAAGCGGCGCGTTCAGCGAGGCGTCGCCGCCGGCCAGGCGGCGGTTCATGGAGATAACTTCCTCGTTCAGCACGCCGAGCTTGGTGGCGATCAGGCTCACCTGGTCGGGATGCATGTCGCCTTCCTGCAGGGCCTCGATCTCGCTCTTGGCCTTGCGCAGGTTGAAGAACAGCTTCTTCTGCGCGGCGGTGGTGCCCATCTTCACCAGCGACCAGGAGCGCAGGATGTATTCCTGGATCGAGGCGCGGATCCACCACATGGCGTAGGTGGCCAGGCGGAAGCCGCGGTCCGGATCGAACTTCTTCACCGCCTGCATCAGGCCGACGTTGCCCTCGGAGATCACTTCCCCGATCGGCAGGCCGTAGCCGCGGTAGCCCATGGCGATCTTGGCCACCAGGCGCAGGTGGCTGGTCACCAGCCGGTGCGCGGCTTCGGGATCCTCATGCTCCTGCCAGGCCTTGGCGAGCATGAACTCCTCGTCCTTGGCCAGCATCGGAAACTTGCGGATCTCGGACAGGTATCGGCTAAGGCCGCCTTCCGGCGACATGACGGCGAGCGCGTTGGCGGCCATGGATAATCCCCTTCAATTTCCCGGACGTTCGGGTCGTCGCGCGATCGGCGCGCAAGGACCACCCGCCCCCTCCAACCACTCAGATAGGTACTGGGTTGCGGCGGCGGTAGATCGCTGGGGAGGCGACCCGAAAATCCGACTGCTCCAGTCGGTTTTTTAATCGCCGATATGGGCCCCTTCAAGGCAAGCTTTCTCACAAGGCCTGCAGCAAAGCTTGGGTCGGGTCGATGTCGGGATCGCCCGGTCCCGATCGTCCTTGATCAGGGCGGTGCACCGCCCGAGGAGCCCGCCATGCAGAAGATCATCCCGTTCCTATGGTTCGACACCGAGGCCGAGGAGGCCGCGCAGTTCTACGTGTCCCTCTTCCCCAACTCGAAGATCGGCAAGATCGTCCGCTACAGCGCCGCGGGCCCAGGCCCGGCGGGCAGCGTCATGACCGTCCAGTTCGAGCTCGACGGGCGGCCGTACGTCGGGCTGAACGGCGGACCGATGTACAAGTTCACCCCGGCCGTCTCCTTCCAGATCGACTGCAAGGACCAGGCGGAGGTCGACCACTACTGGAACGCCTTCGCGGCCGGCGGCCGGGAGATCCAGTGCGGCTGGATCACCGACCGGTTCGGCCTCTCCTGGCAGGTGGTGCCGGAAGCCCTGCCGCGGCTGATGGGCGACCCGGACCCGGCCAAGGCGCAGCGGGTGGCCCAGGCGATGATGAAGATGGTCAAGCTGGACGTGGCCAAGCTGGAGGCCGCCGCCGCCGGCTAGAGCGCTTCCAGCAGCCCCTGCAGCCTGGCCATGTCGTCGGGCAGCGGGCTCTCGAAGCGCAGGGCTTGGCCGGTCACCGGATGGACGAAGCCCAGCACCGCGGCGTGCAGGGCCTGGCGGGTCAGTCCCGCCTCGGCGATGGCGCGGCGGACCGGCTCGGCGGGTGGGCCTGAGCCGTAGGTCGGATCGCCAAGGCAGGGGCAGCCTTGCGAGGCCAGGTGCACGCGGATCTGGTGCGTGCGGCCGGTCTCCAGGCGGCAGGCGAGGCGCGCGGCGAGCGGCTTGGCCTCGGGCCCGTAGAGGCGCTCCACCAGGTAGTGGGTGACGGCCGCCCGGCCACCAGACTTCACCAGGGCCATCTTCTTGCGGTCGTGGGTGGAGCGGGCGATGGCCCCCTCGATCACCCCGCGCCGGGCGCGGGGCGCGCCGCGGGTGAGCGCGATATAGACCCGCTCGATATCGTGGGCGGCGAACAGGGCGGAGAGGCCCTGGTGGGCGGCGTCGGTCTTGGCCGCGACCATGACGCCGGAGGTCTCCTTGTCGAGGCGGTGGACGATGCCCGGCCGGGCCACGCCGCCGATCCCTGACAGGCTCGCGCCGCAGTGGTGCAGCAGGGCGTTGACCAGGGTGCCGTTCCGCGAGCCGGGCGCGGGGTGGACCGCCATGCCGGCCGGCTTGTCGACCACGATCAGGTCGGCGTCCTCGAACAGCACGGTGAGCGCGATGGCTTCCGGCAAGGGCTCGGCCGGCAGGGCCGGCGGGATGTCGATGCGGTAGTCGCCGGCGGCCGCCTTGGCCGAGGCGTCGGTGAGGGCCGCGCCGTCGCGGCTGACCCGGCCCTCGGCGATCAGCGCCTGGATGCGGGCCCGCGACAGGTCGGCGACCAGGCCCGCGAGCGTCTTGTCGAGCCGGTCGCCGGCGGCCTCGGGGGCCACGACGACGCGGCGGACCTCGCCGCCCCCGAGGTCAAGCGCCTCGTCCTCGACCGAGAGGTCCGGCTCAGAGGCCATGCTTTTCGCTGGCCGCCTCTTCGCGGCCGGTGATCGACTGCTCGGTGAACAGATATTCCTTGAGCTGGGCGTCCAGTTCGCCGTCGTTGCGGCGCATCCACTCGAGCACCATGGAGGCGTGCTCCAGCTCCTCGCGGGCGTTGTGCAGCATGATCTTCTTCAGCTCCTGGTCCTCGGTGTCGTCGGCGCGCTGGCGGTACCAGTCGACGGCCTCGAACTCCTCCATCAGCGAGGTGATGGCGTAGTGCATCGCGAGCGTCTTTGCGGAGAGCCGCTCGCGGGGAACGTGGAGGACTTCACTGGACATCGGCGGACGGGCTCCTTTGGATGGGTCGCGGCGAAGGCCGCGGGCCCGGAAGTGGTGTCGTGGGTCCCCCCGATCAACGCCGCTCCAGGGCCAGGCGGACGCCGAACCCCAGGAAGACGCCGCCGGTCAGCCGGTCCAGCCAGCGGACGACGCTGGCCTTCTGCAAGGCGCCGGCGATCGGGCGGGTGGCGCCGATCAGGAGGGCGAACCAGACGACGCCCATGGCGACGTGCAGGCAGGCGAGCAGGAACATGAAGGGCGCGCCGGGAACGCCGGCCGGCAAGAACTGCGGCAGGAACGACACGTAGAAGACCCCGACCTTGGGGTTCAGCAGGTTGGTGAGGAGCCCGCGCCGGAGCCAGGCGAGGTGGCTCTGCACGCCGCGCGCCCCGGCGCTCAGATCGAAGCGCTCGCGCGGCTTGAGGATCAGGTGCAGCCCGAGCCAGACCAGATAGGCCGCCCCCGCCCACTTCAGGACGTCGAACGCCAGCTCGGAGGCGGCGAGCACGGCGCCCAGGCCCAGCGCCACTGCCCCGCCCCAGACCAGGGTGCCCAGGCAAATGCCCAGGGCGGCCGAAGCGGCGGACCTGGCGCCATCGACCGCCGCCGTGCGCAGGACGAGCGCGGTGTCGAGGCCGGGCGTGACGGTCAGCAGGCCCGCGGCGACGGAGAAGGCGATGAGGGCTTCGGCGACGGTCATGACCCGATCTCGGTGGGCCGGTCCACCAGCTTGCCGCCCTCGATGGCGCGATAGAAGCAGGAGCGCGCGCCGGTGTGGCAGGCGCCGCCGTCGCCCTGCGGCCTGACCTTCAGCCAGACCGCGTCCTGGTCGCAGTCGATGCGGATCTCGGCCAGCAGCTGGACCTGGCCGCTGGTGGCGCCCTTATGCCAGAGCTCGTTCCGGGAACGGCTGAAGTAGTGGGCCTCGCCGGTCTCCAGGGTCTTCGCCAGCGCTTCGGCGTTCATCCAGGCGAACATCAGCACCTCGCCGGTGTCGGCGTGGGTGGCGATGGCCGCGATCAGGCCGGCCGCGTCGAAGCGCGGCGCCAGGGTCTCGCCGTGCTCGAGGTCCTGCTTGGTGGGTGCGGCGGGGAAGTCGGTCATCGGCCTCATATGGCGCCGTTGGCGGGCGCCCGGCTAGCCCGCGGCGCCTTCGCCTGGGCTGCGCGCGATGGCCTCGAGACGGCGGCTGCAACGGCGCCGCAGCGAATTGCCGCTCTAGCCTGCCCGAACCTAGCGGCTATGCTCGCGTCAAGGCCAAGCTGTCCGCCGGAGCTTTTCAAGCGGTCGGAAGGATCGCGGCCAATCGGCGACATCGCTCCCGGAGGACCCCCTTTGAATTTCCATGCCTCGCACGGCCTTCCGCGCTTCTTCGCCGCGAGCCTCGCGGCTCTGGCGCTGGCCCCAGGCGCCGCCCTGGCCGCGCGCCCGGCCCCGCCCGTCCCGGCCACGGCCGGGACGGTCGACGAAGCGCTGTTCAGCGGCCTCCAGTGGCGCGGCATCGGACCGTATCGCGGCGGCCGGGCCATCGCCGTCACCGGCGTACCGGGCGAGCCCGACACCTTCTACTTCGGCGGCGTCGCCGGCGGGGTCTGGAAATCCACCGACGCCGGCGCCAACTGGAAGCCGATCTTCGACAGCCAGCCCACCTCGTCGATCGGGGCGATCGCGGTCGCGCCGTCCAACCACGACGTCATCTATGTGGGCTCCGGCGAAGGCGCCCTACGCGGCAACATCACCTGGGGAGACGGCGTCTATCGGTCGAACGACGGCGGCAGGACCTGGGCCAACATCGGCCTGAGGGACACCCGCCAGATCGGCGCCCTGGTGGTCGATCCGACCAATCCGGACATCGTGCTGGTGGCCGCCATCGGCCACGCCTTCGGACCGAACACCGAACGCGGCGTCTTCAGGACGACGGACGGCGGCAAGACCTGGAACAAGGTGCTCTACAAGGACGAGAACACCGGGGCGGTCGACGTCACCCTGGATCCGACCAACCCGAAGATCGCCTACGCCGCCCTGTGGCAGGTGCGCCGCCAGCCCTGGTCCTTCTCGAGCGGCGGGCCCGGCAGCGGCCTCTACCGGTCCGCCGACGGCGGCGCCACCTGGACCCAGCTGAAGGGCGAGGGCCTGCCTGACGGGATACTGGGCCGCATCGACGTCTCGGTGTCCGCGGCCGACCCCAAGCGCATCTATGCGATGATCGAGGCCAAGGAGGGCGGGCTGTTCCGGTCGGACGACGCCGGCGCCCACTGGCGGCGCATCAGCGACGACGGGCGCATCCGCCAACGCGCCTGGTACTTCTCCAAGATCTACGCCGACCCCAAGGCGGTCGACACGGTCTACGCGCTCAACACCGGCATGCTGAAGTCGACCGACGGGGGGAAGAGCTTCGCCCTGGTGTCGGCGACCCACGGCGATCACCACGGCCTGTGGATCGACCCGGCCGACCCACGCCGGCTGATCAACGCCAACGACGGCGGCGCCAGCGTGTCGCTGGACGGCGGCAAGACCTGGTCCACCCAGGACAACCAACCCACCGGACAATTCTACCATGTCGCGGTCGGGGGGAGCTTTCCCTACTGGGTCTATGGCGCCCAACAGGACAATTCCAACCTGGCGGTCGCCAGCTACGACGACGAGGGCGTGATCGGACCCCGGGACTGGTTTCCGGCCGGTGGCGGCGAGAGCGGCTTCGTGGTACCCGATCCGCGCGATCCCAAGATCATCTACAGCGACGCGGAGAACCAGATCGTCCGCTACAACAAGGCGACCGGGGTGGACCAGGACATCAGTCCCTGGCCGATCGACAACTCCGGCCACCCGGCCTCGGAACTCGCGCACCGGTTCAACTGGACCTCGCCGCTGATGCTGTCGCCGCATGACCCGGACGTGATCTACGCCGCCTCGGAAGTGGTCTGGAAATCCGTCGACCACGGACACAGCTGGGCGATCATCAGCGGCGACCTGACCCGCAACGATCGCAGCAAGCAGACCGCCTCAGGCGGCCCGCTGACCAAGGACATCACCAGCGTCGAATACTACGACACCATCTTCGCCCTGGCGGAATCGCCGTTGAAGAAGGGGCTGATCTGGGCGGGCTCCGACGACGGCCTGGTGCACGTCACCCACGACGACGGCGCGCACTGGGCGGACGTCACCCCCAAGGCGGCGCCCGCCTGGAGCACGATCAGCATGATCGAGCCGTCGCCGCACGACGGCGAGGTGGCTTATCTGGCGCTCGACCGGCACCGGCTCGACGACGTCAGGCCCTACGCCTTCAAGACCATCGACGGCGGCAAGAGCTGGACGGCCATCGTCGCCGGGCTGCCGGAGGGGGCGGTTGTCCATGCGGTGCGCGAGGATCCGGTGCGCCGGGGCCTGCTGTACGCCGCGACGGAGCAAGGGGTGTACGTCTCGTTCGACGACGGCGCGCGGTGGCAGAAGCTGCAGCTGAACCTGCCGGCGACGCCGGTCCATGACCTGGTGGTCAGGGGCGACGACCTGGTGGCGGCCACCCACGGCCGATCGTTCTGGATCCTCGACGACGTGACGCCGCTGCGCCAGATCGGCCCGCAGACGGCGCGCGACGAGGTGGTGCTCTATGCGCCGCAGCCCGCCCTGCGCCTGCACTATCCGGACCAGATCGACACCCGCCGCCCGGTCGGGGCCAATCCGCCTGCCGGCGCGCTCATCGACTATGTGCTCAAGACCGAACCGAAGGGCGAGCTGACCATCGATATCCTCGACGCGGGCGGGCGCTCGGTGCGGCATCTCTCCAGCGCCCGGAGCACCAAGGAAATCCAGCCCCCGGAATGGCCCGACCAGATCGTTCCCGACGACCGGATCGCGGCCAAGGCGGGGATGAACCGCCTGGTCTGGGACCTGCGGGTGGACGATCCGGCGCAGATTCCCGGGGCCTTCTACTCCGGGCCCACGCCA
>JAQGIX010000239.1 GCA_028290925.1 Phenylobacterium sp.
CGTGTGCTCTTCCGATCTACGGTCACCAGCGGCCCGCCGCCGCGGCCCCAGGCCAGGGCCGTCTCGCGCTTCAGCAGCACGGAGAGCGCGCTCAAGCCGGGATCTCCAAGGTCTGGGTGGCGCCGGGCAGCGGGTCGTGCACGGCGGCCAGGATCAGGCCGTTGCGGCGCAGGTGATCGGCCATGATCTCGCCGAAGCGGGCGCGCCAGCGGGCGTCGAGCGGGCTCAAGGGCTCGTCCAGCAGCCACAGCGGTCGCGGCGCCGCCAGGAGCCGCGCCAGCGCCAGCCGGCGCCGCTGGCCCGCCGAGAGCCGGCGGACCTCCAGGTCGAGCAGCGGGACAAGCTCCAGGGCCTGGGCCGCCGCCCGGGCCTCGGCTTCCGTGCCGCCGGACCACTGGGTCCAGAACCGCAGCTCCTCCAGCGCCGTGCGGGCCGGCTTCAGTCCGTCCTGGTGGCCGATGAAATGCAGCCCGGCGCCGCGAGCGGCCTCGGGCTCGGCGCCGTCGAAGACGATCTCGCCCGTCTCGGCGAGCACCAGGCCGGCGACGGCGCGCAGCAGGCTGGTCTTGCCCGACCCGTTCGGGCCGGTGAGCGCACAGGCCTCGCCGGACTTGAGCTCCAGGCCGAGGTCTTCGAACAGCAATCGGCCGCCCCGGCGGACGGCGAGGTTTCGCAGCGAGAGGGCGCGGATCATTTTTGCCTCCCCCGTTGATGGGGGAGGCAATTCGCGCCCGCATGGACCTTGGAAACGGTTCGGCCTATGAAGCGGCCGGCCGCCGTCGCCCTGGGGGACGTACGCCGCGCGGAGGCGGAACCTGTGTGTCCGCCTCTAAAAGCGCGCGATCCCTGGGTCGGTCTCGGTTCGGCCGGGAACAGAAGAAGGATCCCCCAGATGGCGTCGATCGACAGCCTGAAAACCCGCCGCGAACTCGTGGTGGGCGACAAGACCTATGCTTACTACAGCCTTCGCGCCGCCGAGGAAGCCGGACTTTCCGGCGTGTCGCGTCTGCCGATCTCCATGAAGGTGCTGCTCGAGAACCTGCTGCGCAACGAAGACGGCAAGTCGGTGGGCGAGGACGACCTCAGGGCCATCGCCGCCTGGATCGACAACAAGGGCGCGATCGAGCACGAGATCAGCTTCCGCCCGGCGCGGGTTCTGATGCAGGACTTCACCGGCGTGCCGGCGGTCGTGGACCTGGCCGCCATGCGCGACGCCATGACCGGCCTCGGCGCCAACCCCGAGAAGATCAACCCGCTGAACCCCGTCGACCTGGTGATCGACCACTCGGTGATGGTCGACTATTTCGGCACCGCCAAGGCGTTCGGCGAGAACGTCGAGCGCGAGTACGAGCGCAACATGGAGCGCTACCGCTTCCTGCGCTGGGGCTCCTCGGCCTTCAACAATTTCCGCGTCGTGCCGCCCGGCACCGGGATCTGCCACCAGGTGAACCTGGAGTACCTCGCCCAGACCGTCTGGACCAACGAGGCGGACGGCGTCACCACCGCCTATCCCGACACCGTGGTCGGCACCGACAGCCACACCACCATGGTCAACGGCCTGTCGGTCCTGGGCTGGGGCGTCGGCGGCATCGAGGCCGAGGCGGCCATGCTCGGCCAGCCGATCCCGATGCTGATCCCCGAGGTCGTGGGCTTCCGCCTGGACGGCAAGCTGCCGGAGGGCGCGACCGCCACCGATCTGGTGCTCACGGTCACCCAGATGCTGCGCAAGAAGGGCGTGGTGGGCAAGTTCGTCGAGTTCTACGGCCCCGGCCTCGCCAACCTGACCATCGAGGACCAGGCGACCATCGCCAACATGGCCCCGGAATACGGCGCGACCTGCGGCTTCTTCCCGGTCACGCAGTCGACGATCGAATACCTCAAGGCCACCAACCGCGATGCGGCCCGCGTGGCGCTCGTCGAGGCCTACGCCAAGGAACAGGGCATCTGGCGCGATCCCGCCGATCGGGATCCGGTGTTCACCGACACCCTCGACCTCGACCTGGGCGGCGTGCTGCCCTCGCTCGCCGGGCCGAAGCGGCCGCAGGACCGCGTGCTGCTGAGCGATGCGGCCCACGAGTTCAAGGCCGCCCTGGCCGGCGAGTTCGGCAAGGGCGAAAGCTCCGGCCAGCGCTTCGCGGTGGCGGGCGAGAACTTCGATCTCGGCCACGGCGACGTGGTGATCGCCGCGATCACCTCCTGCACCAACACCTCCAACCCCAGCGTGCTGATCGCCGCGGGCCTGGTGGCCAAGAAGGCGGTGGAGAAGGGCCTCAAGGTGAAGCCCTGGGTGAAGACCTCGCTGGCCCCCGGCAGCCAGGTGGTCACCGACTATCTGAAGGCGGCGGGCCTGACCAAGCACCTGGACTCGCTGGGCTTCAATCTGGTGGGCTACGGCTGCACCACCTGCATCGGCAACTCCGGGCCGCTGCCCGAGGCGATCTCCGAGACGGTCAGCGCCAACGACCTGGTGGCGGTCTCCGTGCTCTCCGGCAACCGCAACTTCGAAGGCCGGGTGAACCCCGACGTGCGGGCCAACTACCTGGCCTCGCCGCCGCTGGTGGTGGCCTATGCTCTGGCCGGCTCGATGCTGATCGACCTCAACAACGAGCCGCTGGGCGAAGGCAAGGACGGCAAGCCGGTCTACCTCAAGGACCTCTGGCCGACCTCGGAAGAAGTCGCCGCCCTGCAGCGCAAGCATGTCACCGGCAAGATGTTCGCCACCCGCTACGGCGACGTCTTCAAGGGCGACAAGGCCTGGCAGGGGATCAAGGTCACCGGCGGCCAGACCTACGCCTGGGAGCCGGGCTCCACCTACGTCCAGAACCCGCCCTACTTCCAGGGCATGGGCATGGATCCGGAGCCGGTGAAGGACGTCATTGAGGCCCGCGTGCTGGGCGTGTTCGGCGACTCGATCACCACCGACCACATCTCTCCGGCCGGCTCGATCAAGGCCTCGTCCCCGGCCGGCGTCTACC
>JAQGIX010000247.1 GCA_028290925.1 Phenylobacterium sp.
ACGCACCTGTCGTTCGGCTTCGGCATCCACCGCTGCGTGGGCAACCGCCTGGCCGAGCTGCAGCTGACCATCATCTGGGAAGAGATCCTCAAGCGCTTCCCGGAGATCGTCGTCACCGGCGAGCCGAGGCGCGTCTATTCCAGCTTCGTGAAGGGCTACGAGACCCTGCCCGTGGTGATCCCCAGCCGGAACTGATCCTCTCCCCGCCCGCGGGGAGATGAGGACGCTCTACAGCCCCTTCACCGGCGTGTTCGGGAAGGCCAGCTGCTCGCGGGCCCGCCATTCCTCGGTGACGTAGTTGATGATCACCGAGCGGCGAGGCGTCTTGATCTGGCGCGCCTCGACGCCGTGCCAGGTGCGGTCGGAGGGCACGAAGACGAAGGCGTTGTTCCAGCCGAACGGCACGCGCTCGACCCAGGTGTCGCGGTCCGCATAGACGTCGGTGCCGAGGTCCTCCTGGCCGTCCACGCCCAGCTGGTGGAGCATGGTGTAGGCCTTCACCCCCAGGTCGGTGTGCGGCTCCAGCCAGAAGCCGGAGATGTCGATGGCGTATTCGACGCGGATGTAGGTGCCGGGCAGCTTGGCGCCGGTCTGGTCGATGATCGCCTGCACCACGCGCGGCGACTGGAAGGCCTCGACCACCTGGCGCGCCACCGGATAGGCGTCCAGCACCTCGCCGGCGAAATAGGACCGCTGGTCGTTGTGCAGCTCGCGCCGGCCGGAGACGCCGTGCACCTCCACCGCATGGAACGGCAGCTCGGCGAGCGCGCGAGCCGTGGCCTCCGGAAACACCGACTGGACCCGCCAGTTGAGGTACGGGCTCTCGCGCCGCTCGGCGGCGGCGAAGCTCTTGAGGATCGCGTCCTCTACGGGGCTGGCGACCGTCATGGCCTCGGTCATCACGCGATGCTCCTCGAAGAACGGGGCCGGAATCATGGCGCCGCCCCCATAACAATGCTCGGTGCGCCGCCCCTCGGGGCGATATAGGCCGATCCGGGCCTCGCCGCCATGGCTCAGCGGTCGTGCGGCGTTTCGCGCACGCGCACGATCACCGACTGGCTGGCGGTGGCCATCAGCTCGCCGTCCTGGGCGAACAGGTACATGGCGCCGTGGCCGAAGCCGCCGTGGACCCCGTGGATGCGGATGTCGCAGAGCACCCATTCGGTGGGCGCCACGTGGCGGATCCGCAGGGTGTTGTCGAGGCTGTTGCCGCCGGCGTTCTGGCCCAGGGCGTTGCCGATGCCGGAGGGCACGAAGTCGGCCATGATCGCCAGCATCGCCGCGTCGATGGCGTAGCGCTCCCGCGGCCGGATCCAGAGCAAGCTGCGGCCGTCCGCCTCCGGATTGCCCACCCGGTCGGCGCCGTAGTGGCCCTTGGCGACCCGCACCTCGATGCGGCTGTGCAGCCCCGTCTCGTCGGCCCGCCAGTGCTCGGAGGGCTCGCAGTCCTGCGGCGGGGCGACCTCGGGCATCGCCAGCCACTGCCGCGACAGCTCGCTGGGCCGCGATCCCAGGGCGGCGTTCACCGTGAAGATCTCGCGGTCCCCCACATGGCCGATGACCCGGGCCTGGGTGTTGTGCTTGCCCACCGCCGGCGTCCAGACGTCCAGGTCGATCACGCTCGGCGGCCGCGCATAGGAGAGATACTGCGCCGTCGCCCAGATCACCGGCCGGCCGCAGGTCCGCTCCATGGCCCCGATCGCCGAGGCCAGGCCCACCCCGCCGAACATGAACATGTTGTCCGGCGGCCCCACGCAGACCGCGGGCGACAGCGGCATGTACCAGCGGTGCGGATTGTGCGTGGGGCGCAGGTCGAAGAAGTGCGGTTGGTCCATGGGCTCGCTCTAGAGTGACAGCCGGCAAAAGTAGAGACCACTTTTGCGTCCGGCTGCGCATGGAAGGATCCTTGCAAGCCCGCTTTTCGCGGCCGCCAAGCGAGCGAACCGCCCAGGCGTCGACTATATTAAGGGACCACCCAAGGAGCCCGCATGTCCGCCAAGACCGTGGTCGCCCAGCACCCTGCCCTGCGCGACGACATCGGCGATCTGGTGACCACCCGGCCGCTGCCGGGGCCGAAGGTCGAGCAAGTCGATCCGTTCCTGTTCCTGAACCACCACGGGCCGCAGACCTATCCGCCGAACAACCGCGGCCTGCCGTTCGGACCCCACCCGCACCGCGGGTTCGAGACGGTGACCTTCATCCTGGAGGGCGAGCTGGCGCACCGCGACACGGCCGGGCACGAGAGCATCATCAAATCGGGCGGAGTGCAGTGGATGACGGCCGGCTCCGGCCTGGTCCACGCCGAAGTCTCGCCCGACGCCTTCCTGCGCGAGGGCGGCCCGCTGGAGATCCTGCAGCTGTGGGTCAACCTGCCCGCCCGGCTGAAGATGACCCGGCCGCGCTATGTCGGCGTGCAGGCGGACGAGATCCCGGCGCTCACCGCGGACGACGGCCGCGTCACCGTGCATCTGATCTCCGGGACCTGGGGCGGCCGCGCCGGGCCGATCTCGTCGATCACCGGCGTCTTCATGAGCACCATCGAGCTCAAGAAGGGCGGCGCCGTGGGCTTCGGCTCGCTCGCCGGCCGCAATGTCTTCCTCTACGTGGTGCGCGGCGAGGTTAGGGTGAATCGCGTCGCGGCCGCCGCCCAGCATCTGGTCGAGCTCGACCTTGCGGGCGACACGCTGGAGATCGCCGCGTCCAGCGACGCGCTCGTGGTGTTCGGCCACGCCGAGCCGATCGGCGAGCCGGTGGTGGCCCACGGCCCCTTCGTCATGAACACCCGCCAGGAGATCCTCGACGCCATCCGCGACTACCAGGCCGGGCTGTTCGACCAAGTCGCCGCCGCCTAGCTGCGGGTGAACTCCGGGTCCCGGCGCTCGCGGAAGGCCGCCACGGCCGCCTTGTGGTCGTTGCTCTTGCGCAAGGTCCGCAGCTCCCCGGCCAGCATCTTGTTGGCCTCCTCCGGCGAGAGGTCGGGCGCGCGGTTGGCGGTGCGCTTGCTGGCCTCCACCGACAGCGGCGCGCGCGAGGCGATCCGCTCGGCCAGCCGCACCGCGGCCTCCATCAGGTCGTCCGGCGCATAGAGGCCGGTGGTCAGGCCGTAGCGCTCCGCGGTCTCGGCGTCGTGCGGCAGGCCGGTCAGCAGCATGGCCTTGGCCCGCGACACCCCGATCAGCCTGGGCAGGCGGTAGGTCGAGGCCATCAGCCCGACGTTCACCCCGGCGCAGACGAACCGCGCCTCGCGGCTGGCGATGCGGATGTCGCAGCACAGCGCGAGCTCGAACCCGCCACCGACGCACCAGCCGTTCACCGCCGCGATCACCGGCGCGCGGCTGGCCTCCAGCCGGTCCAGCAGCCGGGCGAACCCCGCCAGGTCCTCGCCCTGCGGCCCCACGGCCTTCAGGTCGTCGCCGGAACAGAAGGCCTTGCCCTTCCCGGTGACGATCAGGCAGCGCAGGCTGTCGTCGGCCTCCACCTGGTCGAGGGCGCGCATGAAGGTCTCGCGCATCTCGACGCCCAGCGGGTTCATCGGCGGATTGTCGATGGTCAGCTTGACGACGCCCGGAGCGACGGGCTCCACATGGACTTCCCCGCTCATGCGGTCGCCTCCTTGCGTTCGATGGCCGCCGCGCCCTCGCCGATCAGGGCTTCGATCTCTTCGCCCGAGAAGCCGGCCTCGGCCAACACCTCGCGGGTGTGTTCGCCGACCTCCGCCGGGCCGCGGCTCAGCGCCACCGGCGTGCCGTGCAGCTTGATCGGGGTGCGCACGAACTTCCGCCCGTCCACCTCCGCCAGCAAACCCCGCGCCTGCACCTGCGGATCGGCCCAGGCCTCCGCGATCGTGTTCAGCGGACCGGCCGGCACGCCTTGCGCTTCCAGCCTGGCCAGCCAGTTCGCGGTGGTGTCCGCGGCCAGGATCGCCTCCAGCCGCGCCTGCAGGGCGTCGCGGTTGCGCACCCGCCGGTTGGGCCGCTCGAACGCCGCCTCGGCAGCCAGCTCCGGCGCGCCGATCGCCTGGCAGAACCGGAGCCAGAGCCGCTGGTTGTTGACGCCCACCACCATGTGGCCGTCGGCGGTCCGTAGCGCCTCGTAGGGGGCGGCCAGCCGGTGGCGCGTGCCCTGGCGCTGGGCGACCTCGCCGGTGGTCAGGTAGAGCCCCGTCTCCCAGACGGTGTAGGCCAGCGCGCTCTCCAGCAGCGAGGTCTCCACCTGCTGGCCCTCGCCGGTCAGGTCGCGGTGGCGCAGCGCCGCCAGCACGCCCAGGGCCGCGAACACGCCCGCATTCAGGTCCGACAGCGGCACGCCGGCGGCCACGGGCTTGTCGCTGCCTTCCTCGCCGGTGAAGCTCATGATGCCGCTCATCGCCTGGGCGATCAGGTCGAAGCCGCCGCGATCGCGATAGGGCCCGTCCAGGCCGAAGCCGGAGACCGACGCATAGACGATCCGCGGATTGACCGCCTTCAAGGCCTCGTAGCCCAGGCCCAGGCGGTCGAGCGATCCGGGCCGGTAGTTCTCCACGAACACGTCGGCGGTCTCGGCCAGCTTGCGCACCACGGCCGCGCCCGTCTCGGTGGTCAGATCCAGCGCGATCGCCCGCTTGTTGCGATTGACGAAGTCGAAGGCGCGGAACGGCGCGCCGGGATGGCCGCGGGTGGTCTCGCCGGCCGGCGGCTCGATCTTGATCACGTCGGCGCCCAGGTCGGCCAGGATCAGCGAGCAATAGGCGCCGGCGATCACATGGGTGCAGTCGAGCACCTTCAGGCCGGCCAGCGCCCCCGTCATGTCGCAGGCTCCGGCGGCGGCACCAGCACGCAGGCCCGCGCCAGCGAGACCCGCGTCAGCTCGCGGCGCCGGGCGAAGATCTGCATCGCCTCGCTGGTCGGATCGCGGCTCTTCTGCCATTCGCCGAGGTCGCTGTAGCGGGTGATCAACAACAGCTGTCGCGACCCCGAGGCGGTCTCGCCGGCCTGTGGCTCGACGGCGAACAGGCCGTAGATCTTCGCCTCGAATTTCGCCTCGAAATCCGTCCAGGCGGCGCCGGAAAGCCGCACGAACTCGTCGAAGCCCTCCGCGTCGATGGTGAACCAGTTGTGGACGTAGATCCCGCCGGCTTCCGGCCGCGCGCCCTGGTGCGGGCGCAAGGTCGGCGACATGCGCCGCCATTCGGCCGCCGCCACGCCGGAGCCCTTCAGCACCGCGTCGGAGCTCGCCCGTTCGTCGGTGAGCACCAGGGCCTCGTTGGAGGCGTAGCCCAGCAGGGGCGCGAAGACCCCCAGCACGCCCTCTCCGCCGCCGGCGTAGACCTGCTCGGCCAGCGTCCGCTGGGCGTTCTTTTCACGTCCGACCCGTAGCTCGTAATAATTGTAGATCAAAGCCTTGGACCTAGAAGTTCGCTCGGCGGGAGATGCCCCCGTCGACCACCATGTTGATCCCCGTGGTGAAGGCCGAGCGCGGGCTGGCCAGGAACACGGTGGCCGCCGCGATCTCCTCCGGCGTGGCCATCCGGCCGGTGGGGTTGCGCTTGATCATCGTCTCGAAGAAACCCGGCATGTTCTGCTTCACGTTGCCCCAGACGCCGCCCTCGAAGAACACGGTGCCCGGCGAGACCACGTTGCAGCGGATCTTCTTGGGCGCGTTCTCGCGGGCCACGCCCTTGGCGAAGTGGATCTGCGCCGCCTTCATCGCCCCGTAGGAGTTGGGATTGTCAGTCTCGGCCGCCGAGATCGAGGAGGTGATCAGGAACGCCGCGTCGCCGGTCTCGGCCGCCGCCGTCTCGAGATACGGCTTGGCCGCCTCGAAGCTGCGCACCGCGCCCATGACGTCGATATCGAACATCGCCTTCCAGGCGTCCTCGCCGTTGCCCTGCACCAGGGCCGAGGCATTGGAGACCAGCACGTCGAGACCGCCCAGCGCGGCGGCCGCCTCGTCGATGAACGCCTTCAGCGCCGGTCCGTCGGCGATGTCCACCGCCTTGCCGAACGCCCTGACGCCCTTGGCCTCGAGCGCCTTGACGGCCTCGGCCACCTGTTCGGCGTTGCGCGCGCAGATGGCGACGTTGGCGCCCTCGTCGGCGAACAGCTCGGCGATCGCCCGTCCGATGCCGCGCGAGCCGCCGGTGACCACGGCGGTCTTGCCCTTGAGCTGAAGGTCCATTTCGTTCCCCCTTTGGGTTTCTTGTGCGCGGCGGCGGCCGATGGCCTGCGCGCCAGCGGCGAGACCCTGCACCACACGGCAAAAGATCACCACAGCGAAGACGCTCAAAATCGCGCGCGCCTGGCGATCCCCCACGCCGCCGCTAGGCCTGGACGCGGCGGCGCGTTATGCCCGCGCCGATGCAGGCCTACGCCCAAGTCGAAGCCGCCTGGCGCGACCCCACCGAGGTGCTCTGCGGCGTGGCCGACGAACCGTGGGCGATCGGCTTCCTCTCGGGCGGTCTCTCCGGCGGCGCGGCGGCGCGCTGGTCCTATGTGGCGGCCGAGCCCGACGCCACCCTGACGATCCGGCCGAGCGATGAGGCCGATCCGTTCGCGGCGCTGGCCGCCCTGGCCGGCCCGGCCTGTGCCGCCGCGCCCGAGGGGCCGCCGTTCCAGGGCGGGGTAGCCGGGCTCGCGGCCTATGAGCTGGGCGAGCGGATCGAGCGGCTGGGGCTCGCCCGGCTGGGCGACTGGCCGGACCTCGCCTGCGCCCGCTATCCGGCGCTGCTGG